>JBJHDG010000293.1:0-3304 GCA_050486425.1 Pseudomonadales bacterium
GCTTGCCTTCCAGGTGATCGCATTCATGCTGAATGCAGATGGCCAGCAGGCCATCGGTTTCCAGCTCGAAGGGTTCGCCATCCCGGTTCAGGGCCTTGACCCGGATGCGCTCGGCACGGTCCACGGTTTCATAAAAGCCGGGTACCGAGAGGCAGCCTTCTTCGCTTTCCTGGGCGCCACCCAGCACCTGAATTTCCGGATTGATAAATACGTGCGGCGCATCCCGCTCGGCAGAGACATCGATCACGATAATCCGTTGGTGCACATTCACCTGGGTGGCGGCCAGACCAATGCCCGGGGCGGCGTACATGGTTTCGAACATGTCGTCCACCAACTGGCGGATGGATGCATCCACCTGGGCCACGGGGGCGGCCTTGGTGCGGAGTCGGGGATCTGGATATTCAAGGATGTCTAGAAGCGCCATAAGGGGTGTGATCTGTCTCTAGTAATGCTGTAAATTGTGCTGCTAAGATACCGAAGTCTAATGACTTTTTCGTCAAACTCGGCAACGGTTCCAGGCCCACAGGCGGCGGCCGGCAATGAAGGCCGGTATATTAAAAGCTAAAAGGATACAAAACATGCGGAAATTCCTCCCTGTTTTGCTTTGCGCCCTCATCAGCATCTCAGCCTGGGCGCAGTCTACCGGAGATCTCTCCCAATATCTGAGACCCGATCACCCGGACACCTACACCGTGGTGCGGGGTGATACCCTCTGGGACATCAGTGGCCGCTTCCTGCAACTGCCCTGGCTCTGGCCGGAGCTGTGGCGGGTGAACCCGCAGATCGAAAACCCGCATCTGATCTACCCCGGTGACCGCATCAACCTCGTGTATGTGGAAGGGCGGCCCGCCCTGATGCTGGAGCGGGGCGAATTTGCCGGTGCTTACCGTCTCTCGCCGGAAGCCCGGGCCACGCCCCTGGATACCGCCATCCCTGCCATCAGCTTGGACGCCATTCAGAGCTTTCTGGTTCAAAACCGGGTAGTGGCGCCGGAGGTGCTGGCCGCAGCACCCTATGTGTTGCAGGGGGAAAGCGAGCGCATTGTGCTGGGCGCCGGTGATCGGCTCTATGTACGGGGCAGCGTACCCGAGACCAGCACCTACAGCTTTGTACGCCGGGGCCCGCTGTATGTAGATCCGGATACCAACGAGGTGTTGGGCCAGGAAGCCACCTACATCGGGTTAGGGCGCGTGCTGGCACGTAATGGTGAAATTGCCACCATGCTGGTGAACAGCTCCCGGGAAGAAGTGCAGGTGGGTGACCGGGTGATCCCCACCGAGCAGCGACGGTTGGAATCCACCTTCTTTCCCAGCGCGCCGGCAAATCAGATCAATGGCCGGATTATTTCCGTATTCGGGGGTGTCAGCCAGATTGGTCAGTTTGATGTGGTGGTGATGAACCGCGGTGCACGGGAAGGCCTGGAAGTGGGCAATGTGCTGGCCATTTACAAACGTGGCGCGCTGGCGCGGGACCGGATTGCCAATGATGTGGTGCGCCTGCCCTCGGAGCGGGCCGGTGTACTGATGGTGTTCCGCGTTTTTGAGAAGCTTTCCTATGGCCTGGTGCTGGAAACCGAGCGCCCTCTGGCCACCCTGGACGAAGTTAAAAACCCCTGATTTTTGCGGCGTTTGACGCGCAGTGCCGCTGGCGAATGCCGGTAGCACTGCCGGCGTTCGCTTTGCATGCTGGCCCAATTTCGAGGGCCGGCCTTGGTCTCCCAATCAGCAACAGCACCGACTGCACATGCGGAACAGCAGGCCATGCTGGGGCTGCTGGCGCTGCGCGGCTGTAGTCAACAGCGCCAACGGGCGCTGCTGGGGCCCCTGCTGCTGGCCTTGGGTTCAGCGGTAGCGGTACAGCAGTTGCTCGCGGATCCAGACCAGGCCAGCGCCCAGGATGAAGGGCTGGCGCTGCTAACGCCTATCCCCAACCAGGCAAACTGGGTCAGTGACCAGTGGCAGCTGGTGCAACAGCTGGGGCTGCATCTGATCCGACTGGATCAACCGTCCTATCCACCGCTGCTGCGCGCTATTCCAGACCCACCCCTGGCGTTGTTTGTGCGGGGCGAAGCGGCGTTGCTGAACAGGCCGGCTGTCGCCATTGTCGGCAGTCGCCGTGCCTCGTTGCCAGGTAAGCGGCTGAGCAGTCTGCTCGCCGGCCAGCTGGCCACAGCGGGGTGCAATATCATCAGTGGCCTGGCGCTGGGTATAGATGCTGCTGCGCATCAGGGCGCACTGACGGCCGGTGGCCTCACCACCGCGGTGCTGGGTGGTGGCCACGGCCGGCTCTACCCTGCTGGTCATGCGGCCCTCGCCCAGCAGATCCTGGCTGCCGGCGGGGTGCTGGTAAGTGAGTACCCACCTGGGCTGCCGGCCGCCAAACATCAGTTTCCCGCCCGCAATCGCATCATCAGCGGACTGAGTCTGGGGGTACTGGTGGTGGAAGCAGGTGTGGCCAGCGGTTCCCTGATCACGGCGCGGTTGGCGCTGGAACAGGGCCGTGAAGTGATGGCAGTACCAGGCCCGGTGACGGCACCAGGAAGCCACGGTTGTCATGGCCTGATCAAGCAGGGCGCGGCCTTGGTGGAGTCGGCGGCGGACGTGCTGAGCAACCTGAACTTGGCAATGGTCGCTCCCGATCCCACCACCCCTGCCAGCGATGATGCAGCTGCCAACCTTGACCCGGCATCGCGGCGGTTATTGGCCTTGCTGGCGGCGGAGACCCTGGATGCGGACAGCCTCTGTGCGCACCTGGGGCTGCCCTTGACCCAGGTGCTGCGCTTGCTGACCAACCTGGAATTGAAAGGGTTTGTCGACCAGCAGGGTGCTGGTTATAGTCGGCGCCCCGGTCATTGATGCTGGTTCAAGCGGATGCAACGGTTGGCGCCGGCCCTGGCGCCGGCTTTCGGTCGGGCTCCTTTGAGGGAAGCGATATGCAGCAGCTGATGCAGCGAGCGGACTGGTGGCACCTGCGGCAGGCGGCCCGGGTGCTGGCAGCGGACGGTGTGGTGGCCCATGCCACCGAGGCTGTCTGGGGGCTGGCCTGCAATCCGTTTTCCGCCCAGGCGGTGGCGCGCCTGTTGGCCTGTAAAGGTCGTAGCCTGCGCAAGGGTTTGATTCTCATTGCTGCGGATCGTGGGCTGCTGGCGCCACTGCTCACGCAACTACCCCCGGCGCGCCAGGAGGAGGTGCTGGCCAGTTGGCCAGGCCCCCACACCTGGCTACTGCCCAATCCCGGCTTTCCCCCCTGGATTCTGGGCCAGCATGATCAAGTGGCGCTGCGGGTGCCGGGCCATGAGCAGGCC
>JBJHDG010000294.1:0-3256 GCA_050486425.1 Pseudomonadales bacterium
GCCAAGCTTGTGGCCCCAACCAGGGCGCTGGAATCTGATAGTGACTGACAAAGCGCTGCTGCTGATCGGGCTGCGCCAGGGCTGCTGCAAGTTGTGACGCCGGGTTTGGCATGATTTCGTCGCCTTGGATTACACTCCCCATTGCCGTATCGGGGAGATGACTGTGGGGAGTATAGGCGCTTGCTGATCCTGCTGGAACTTGGCGTGGTGCTGTTGCTGGTGCTATGCAACGGCCTGCTGGCCATGTCGGAAATTGCCCTGATATCGGCCCGGGAAAACCGTCTGCGACAAATGGCTGGCCAGGGTGTTCGTGGCGCCCGTATGGCGCTGCGTCTGATGCGGGATCCCAACAGCTTTCTGTCCACCGTTCAGATTGGCATTACGCTGGTGGGAATTTTTGCTGGCGCCTTCAGCGGCGCCACCTTGGGCGTGAAGCTTGGTAACTACCTGGATCAGTTTGCCTTCACCCAGGCCCAAGGCCAAGTGCTGGGTATAGGCATCATGGTGGTGCTGGTGACCTATTTGTCCCTGGTGGTGGGAGAACTGGTGCCCAAGCGCATTGCGCTGGCCAATCCCGAGCGGATCGCGGTGATGGTAGCCCCGGCCATGTACCGGGCAGCTTTTTTGGCAACACCCGCAGTTTGGTTGTTGCGATTGTCTTCGGATTTGCTGCTGCGTCCCCTGGGTTTGCTGAGGCGCGCTGATGCCAATGTCACTGAAGAAGAGGTGCGGGCGCTGATTGCGGAAGCCACCCGCGCCGGTGTCTTTATTCCGGAAGAGACACGCATGATTGATGGGGTATTGCGGTTGGCGGACCGGGCCGTGTATGAGGTGATGACACCCAGGGCACGCATTCGTTGGCTCGATCGCTACGCCGACTGGCAGGACATACTGTCCGCATCCAGCGGTAACAACTCGGCACGCTTGCTGGTTTGCGACGGTGATATCGATCAACCTTTGGGTGTTGTGCATACCAAGGACTTGCTGCCCGTGGTGTTGCAGCAGCAAGAGATTGCCCTGGCAGATCTGTTGACGCCCGTGCTGATTGTGAGCGATGACACCAGCATCATGCAGCTGTTACAGCGATTCCGCGCTGAACGGACGCATGTGGCGGTAGTGGTGCCCGTGCATGAGACGCCGGAGAATGCCAGCATCATGGGGCTGGTGACTCTGACCGACGTGATGGCCTGTATTGCGGGCGAACTGCCCCCGCCGCAGTTCATCAACGAGATTTTTCTGTTGCGGCGCAAGGATGGCTCCTGGCTTGTGGATGGCCGTCTGCCCATTGCCGAGTTTGAGCTTCTGCTGCGGATGGATAACTTGCACAAGCCAGGTGTGGAGACCGTGGCGGCGTTTGTGCTGGATCATCTGGGTAGGGTGCCGCACGAGGGGCAGAGTTTTCTTCTGCAACAGGTGCGCGTTGAAATCGTGGATATGGACGGGCAACGTATAGACAAGCTGATTGTGAGTGCCGAGCCCGGCATGCCGGAAATGACGTTGGTATAGGCGGGCGTTAAGCAGTAAAAAAGGGGGCTGGTATGCAACATAAGAAGCGTGGAGCAGCCGGGTGGTTGCTGAGTCTATGTCTGGTGATGTGGCCGCCAGCGATGGCATCCAATCGCCCACAGGTGCCTGATGTCAGCGTGCCGGCGCCAGATTGCCTGCGGCCGGCGCGGCCAGCGCAGTCCGAAGACCGGTTTCAGATGTGGGATGATTTTATGGCACAAACCGACGCTTACCGGGACTGTATGAGTAATTATATTCATTACCATCATGCCGCTTCCGATGCGCATCGTGCCGCTGCCAATGCAGCCACGGAGGCCTGGAACAGTTTTGTGCGGGAATCGCTGAACGTGCCTCAGGATTTTCCCTGGCCACCACCAGCGCCTGCTCAGTGAGCAGTGTGGTTATCTGGCGCGTTTGCGGCGCTGACGCAAGAACAACCAAGTGTAGAGGGTTGCGTTGAGTAGCAGTAACCCGACGCCCAGAATAATCTGCACTTCCCGAGTCAGGCCGGGTGGATAGATGATGTGCAGGATATAGTGTTCGATAAAGCTGCCATCATAGCCGGCGTTACCGGCGCCGCGCCGTAGCGCCTGCTCCCAGGGTGTCAGCGGGCAAATCCAGCCCATGATCACCACGGTGGCGGCCCAAACCATGGCTGGCAGGTGCAGCCAGATCAGGCGTGGCCAGCGCAGCAGCAGCAAGGCGCCCAGCGCAGCGAAGCAGATAAAGGCGAAGTGCAAAAATACCAGCACATCAGCCAGAACACGGAGCAACATGGCACTATGAATCAGTCGTCGTCACTGTCGTAGTCCAGTTCGTCGTCCTCATCGTCATCTTCTTCACCTGCTTCATCATCAAAGATGGGGCCGCTACCTACGTCGTACACCACGGAATGGGTTTCAACACGAAACCAGGCGTCAAAGACTTCGCGGCCGCGATCTTCCGGCCACAGGTCCTCGTCGGTACACCAGGCTTCCAGCTCACCTTCAAACAGCAGTTCGTGGTTTAACGCCAGCCACTCTTCCAGGGCATCCGCATCTTCTTCATCCAGCAGATAGACCTGGTTGTCTTCATTGGCGTCGGTCAGGGTGACCACCATGCCGCTGTCGTCCACTGCATTGATCCAGTCGATGAAGGGCTGGCGATAGCGGACCAGCAACACAACGCGATTGATCATGGCAAGGCTCCAGGGGCAGGGGAGGCACAGTCTAGCCCGCCGGGCGGGCGCATACCAAAGGGAATTCCCGAAAGTTTATCCAGGCCGCTGTTGGCGGCGGTGCCAGGCCAGGGCGTCGGCGTAGGGCAGATCGCCACCAAAGAGATCCAGGGCGCTGCCGATGGTGATATCCACACGGCCCAGTCCCAGTTGTGCCACCAGCTCCAGATCCGCCAGGGCGCGCACGCCACCGGCATAGGTCACCGGAATCGGACAATGTTCACCCAGCAGTGCCACCAAAGGCTCCACGATGCCCAGGCGTAGACCTTCCACATCCACGCCATGCACCAGAAATTCGGCACACTCGGCGGCGAGATTTGCCAAGGTCTGTGCATCCACGCGCAGCTGGGTAAAGTGCTGCCATCTGTCGGTGACCACATAGTAGCCGTCATCGCGCCAGCGACAGCGGCAGCACTCGCTACGAGGACTAGGACCGGGCAGCCCGTGACCTTCCGCCCCCGTCTCTGGCCGACACTGATCGCCCTGCCGGCGCTGATCCTGCTGCTGACCCTGGGTTTCTGGCAGCTGGAACGG
>JBJHDG010000295.1:0-3240 GCA_050486425.1 Pseudomonadales bacterium
GCCGTACTGCGGCGGCCGAGTCTGAAGTATTCCCTGGGTTCGCTATTGTCTGTAGGTTTTGTTGCCGGGATTGTTTTCTGGGGTGGTTTTCATACGGTGGTGGAAGCCACCAACACGGAAGCCTTCTGTATTTCCTGCCATGAGATGTACGACAACGTCTATCTCGAATATCAGGAAACCATCCACTATTCCAACCGCACAGGCGTGCGGGCAGTTTGCAGTGACTGCCATGTGCCCAAGGAATGGGGCCCGAAGATGCTGCGCAAGATTGCCGCCACGCGTGAGCTTTACGGCAAAGCCTTTGGCACCATCAACACGGCAGAGAAATTCGAAGCCAAGCGCCTGCAATTGGCGCGACGGGAATGGCGGCGCATGCTGGCCAATGATTCCCTGGAATGCCGCAACTGCCACAGCCTGGAGAGTATGAACCTGGAAGTGCAGGCGCGCCGTTCCAGCCGGCAGCACGCCACGGCCATGGAAGAAGGCACCACTTGTATCGCCTGTCACCAGGGCATAGCCCATAGACTGCCGGAAGGCATGACCGATGATGACTATTTTGACTAGAAGGGCCGAAGATAACTAGGTTGGCCTGATCTGGATCCATGCAAAGGAGAATGATGATGAAGTTGAAAGCACTGGCCAGTGCAATGGTTGTTATGTCTGGAATGGCCTGGGCCCAGGTTGGTGCCGTAGATCCGGTCAACTGGAGCCAGGTGCCGGCAACCGAGATCGCTATCTTTTATCCGGGTGTATCCCCCATGGAATGGATCACTGGACGTCGACATGGTGGCGCCAGAGCGTTGACCCGTGGCGATACCTGCGCCGACTGCCACGCGGATGAGACGCTTGAGATGGGGGAAATCATTGCCCTGGGCGAGACGCTGGAACCCGAGCCGGTAGCCGGCCGTGCGCCCGGTATCCCCGTCAAGGTGCAGGCAACCCATGATGGCAGCAATCTGTATCTGCGTTTTAGCTGGCAAGAACCAGCGGCGCACCAAGGTGCCAAACAGGATGCCGACAACCAGGTAAAACTGGCGCTGATGCTGGATGCCGGCAATGTGGACGGCGCCGATCAAAATGGGTGCTGGGCCAGCTGTCACGGTGACTCCCGCACCATGCCGGAGGGTCAGGACGGCCGCACCAAGTATGTCTCCGGCGGCTCCCTGGCGCAGAACGTCTACTACGATCTGATGCAATGGCGCAGTGGTTCCGGTGCTGCTTACGATGGTTATGTGGCGGATGAGCGAGTGCTCGCGCCTGCAGATGGCCAACTCACCGCAACCGGCAAGCAAACCGATGGCACCTGGTCAGTGGTATTTGTGCGGGCACTGGATGCTGCTGGGCCGGGTAACCTCAGCCTGAAATCTGGTGAGGTGTACAACTTCGGCTTTGCCGTCCACGATCAGTACAGTACTGGCCGCTTCCACTATGTGTCACTGGGTTACACCCTGGGCCTGGATGCGGATGCCGATATCGTGGCGCGTAAGATGTAAGCGACCGCGCCGTTACGTGGGAAGCGCGCACTGCCGCTGGTAGTGCGCGCTTTTTACCGAGTTCACCCGAACACAAACGCATCCATCACCAACACAGCGTGCGTCATCCCACCATCCAGCACTTCCCCGCGCTGCCCCTCACCTGCTGCCCCTGCTGCAAATAACAGCGGCCAGTAGTGTTCCGGCGTCGGGTGTGCCCGCCGCGCATGGGGTGCACCGACAGCCGGATAGCGCAGTTCATACAACGTCGGATCGAAACCTCGGAAGTCATGAATGGTGTCAGGGCGGACGCTGGTGCCGATGCGAGGTGCGTTCGTTTGCCAGTGTGGTGAGACCACCAGGATGGCGCGTGGGCGCGTTCTGCGCCCAATATCCAAATCTAAGGCTGGATCTGACCCTGAGCGATCGCCGCGTCGATCTGATCGAGGAGGGCTACGACGTTGCTGTGCGTATTGGGCAGTTGGCTGACTCCACGTTGATCAGCCGTCGGTTGGCAACAGTGCGTATGCGCCTCTGCACCGCGCCTGCCTACATTGACCGGTACGGCAGCCCACGCCATTTGACCGAACTGCGTGATCACAGCATTTGGGCTTACCGTCATTTCGTACCCGGTGATGATTGGCCGTTTGTGGGGCCGGACGGACCCACCAATGCACGGGTGCGTCCCGTGGTGCGTACCAACAATGGCGATACCTGTGTGATTGGTGCGCTGGCCGGACATTGCATCGTACTGCAGCCGGATTTCCTTGTTGGCACCCATCTGCGCAGCGGGCGCCTGGTGGCACTGCTACCGGCTTAGCGCGCTGCTGAGCTCGGCATCCACGCGTTGTATCCCTCACGCAAGCATGTGGCGCCAAAAGTGCGCCTGCTGGTGGACTATTTGCAAAAGGCCTTTGAGAAACCGGCATGGACGGAAAGCGAGGCTTAGGACGCATCCATCCAAGGCCATACTTGGTTAGAATCAAGCCATCGCCGTAGTGCGTATGGATGGCTGTACCTGATCAACTATTTGAATGTGAAGGATTCTATGAGTGTGATACGAGTATTTCTGCCTGCCTGTATGGTCATCCTGCTTAGCCTGCCTGTACATGGCTTACCCACACATGGCTCGCCCACGAGAAAAGATCTTGCCACGCTGGGTGAGGACTATGTTTATGCGGTTAACACCCGAAGTGTCGAAATATTGCAGGCGCTGCTTGATATCGATGCCATGGGGCGAAAGACAGCCGCGCTGATTAGCGAGGATCCGCGCCGGCGGGCAGACTACCTGCGCGGGTTTCGCGCCGGGGCCGGTGATCTGCCTATTCGCATCATACGTGACCTCGCTGAGTATGAAGGATGGGCGCGCTACATTCGTATCCATCAAATCGATGGGATAACGGGGCCGTTGATACGTTATGACTTCGATGAGGGGATCAACTACATACTGCTGAGCTTTACCGACGGCGAGCGCATCGAAGATATGTATGTATACTCGAATGGTGCTTGGCTCAGCCATACCGTAGGCATGATGTCGAGCTTGATGTTGCAGCCAAGCCGCTCACTGATCGGGCGGGTATTTGGCATGGAAACCGTGGATAGTGATCTCTTGCGCGACATCTCGGATCTGAGCCAGCTTCGTGATACGGGGGAGTTCGAGGCTGCCTATCGCGCGCTTGATCGGCTTCCCAATGAAGTTCGTAACTCTCGCGTGATGGTGAATGTAGCGTTGGAAATCGCCGGAATGGTCAATGAGGCCGTTTATCGG
>JBJHDG010000296.1:0-3228 GCA_050486425.1 Pseudomonadales bacterium
GCATCAGCTTGAGACGGCATTGGCCCAGACACGGGTGGCTGGCCTGCAGACCAACTTGGACTATCTGCGGCAAATCCTGGCCGATGCCTGTTTTGCTGAGGCCGCGCATACCACCCGCTATTTGAATGAATTTCCGTATCAGGCGAACGGCATCCAGGTGCTGGATCCGGGTATGCAAACCACGGTGCAGGATTGGCCCGGACGGCAAGGCTACTGGCATGTGGGTGTGCCGCCATCGGGACCCTTTGATGACCTTGCCCTGCGTTTGGGGAATGCATTGCTGGGCAATGCGCCTGAGGCGGCCGGTTTGGAAATGACGTTAACCGGCGCCAGCTTACTGTTTCGCAGCGCGGCGACAGTGGTGATCACGGGTGCGGATATGGCGCCGCAACTGGATGCGCAGCCGGTACCCAACTGGACACGGCTGACGGTGGCTGCAGGCAGCAGGCTGTGCTTTGGTGCGGTGCAAGGTGCAGGTGCGCGCACATATCTGTGTGTGGCCGGCGGCATCGATGTACCTCCCTATTTGGGCAGTGGCAGCACCTTTACCTTGGGCAAGTTTGGTGGTCATGGCGGGCGTGCGCTGCGCGCGGGTGATGTATTGCCGCTGACCGAGGTTGCCAGTGCGGCAGTTGCAGCCACCAGTTTGCCAGCGCTATTGCCGCCGGCCTTGCAGTCGTCCCTGCAACCCGCCTTGGGCCAGGCCTGGCAGTTGCGGGTGATCTATGGTCCCCATGGCGCACCGGATTTCTTTACTCCGGATTACATGGATCAGTTGCTGGCCACCGACTGGGAGGTTCACTACAACTCCAGTCGTACCGGCATTCGCCTGGTGGGCCCGAAACCGGGTTGGGCGCGGGCGGACGGTGGTGAAGCCGGCCTGCATCCCTCCAATATTCACGACAATGCCTATACCCCGGGCGCGGTGGATTTTACCGGCGATATGCCAGTTATCCTGGGGCCGGATGGCCCCAGCTTGGGCGGCTTTGTGTGTCCGGTGACGGTGATCAAGGCGGATCTGTGGCAGTTGGGTCAATTGCGTGCCGGCGACAAGGTGCGATTTGTGGTGACTGAACTGGCCGCCGCGGATGCCATTGCCGCCGCGCAAGCAGAGCGCGTGCAGCGTTTGCAACCGCTGGCGCAACCGGCGCCGGCGCCGCTGCCAAGACCCGCATCTGCGCTACTACATGAACGTCGGGATCTGCCGGTGGCGGTGACCTATCGGCCGGCGGGTGAGGACAATGTGCTGGTGGAGTACGGCGAGCAGGTGCTGGACCTGGCGCTGCGGTTTCGCGTGCAGGCGTTGCTGCATTGGCTGCAGGGACGGGCCGAACCTGGGCTACTGGAACTGACACCGGGTGTGCGTTCACTGCAGGTGCATTACGACAACGCCAGGTTACCCAGGCGGCGATTACTGGATTTGTTGCAACGGGCGGAATTGGATCTCGGAGACTGCAGCGCCATGTCGGTGCCCAGCCGCATCATCCATCTGCCGTTGTCCTGGAACGATCCAGCTTGTCAGCTTGCGGTGCAGAAATACATGCAGTCGGTCAATCCGGATGCACCCTGGTGCCCGGATAATCTGGAATTCATTCGCCGCATCAATGGCCTGGCTTCGGTGGCGGAGGTGAAATCCCTGGTGTTTGCCGCCAGCTATCTGGTGATGGGTCTGGGTGATGTGTATTTGGGGGCGCCGGTGGCAACCCCTCTGGATCCGCGACATCGCCTGGTTACCACCAAGTACAACCCGGCGCGTACCTGGACGCCGGAAAATGCGGTGGGCATCGGCGGCGCTTATCTGTGCGTGTATGGCATGGAAGGCCCAGGTGGTTATCAGTTTGTGGGTCGCACCATCCAGATGTGGAATCGCTGGCGGCAAACACCGCAGTTTCCTCAGCCCTGGCTGCTGCGGTTTTTTGACCAACTCCGCTTTTACGAAGTCAGCGCTGATGAATTGCTGCAGATGCGTGAAGATTTTCCCCGTGGCCGGCTGGAACTGCGCATCGAGGAAAGCAGTTTCAACCTGGCGGACTATCAGCAATTTCTGGCGCGCAACCAGGACAGTATCAACAGCTGGCGCGCTCAGCAGCAACAGGCGTTTACTGCTGAGCGCGCGCGTTGGGAAGCGGCTGGGCAGGATCTGATCAATCTGGTGGAGCCGGTGGCCACGCCCCTGGATCCGGTGGCCTTGGCCGCCGATGAAGCTGCGGTGCAGGCGCCGGTGGCTGGCAATGTCTGGGAAGTTAGCGTGCAGGTGGGGCAGCGCGTGGCTGCCCAGCACAGCTTGGCGCTGATTGAATCCATGAAGATGGAAGTGCCCTTGCTGGCGCCCCGGGCTGGTGTGGTGCGGCGGGTGTTGGTGCAGCCCGGTCAGCAGGTGCAGATGGGGCAGACGCTGCTGGTGCTGGGCCCGTAACTAGTCCGGCACAAACTCGAGCGCCACCCCATTGTTGCACCAGCGCTCATCGGTGGGCGCTGGCCCATCATTGAACACGTGGCCATGATGGCCCCCGCAGCGGGCGCAGTGGTATTCGGTGCGGGGCAGAATCAGTTTGAAGTCGCGCTTGGTGTTGAACACATTCGGCAGGGTGGTGAAAAAGCTGGGCCAGCCGGTACCGCTGTCGTACTTCATGGCGGAGGTAAAAAGCGCCAGTCCACAGCCGACGCAGTGGTACACACCCTCGCGCTTTTCGGCGTTCAGCGGGCTGCTCCAGGCCGCTTCGGTGCCTTCCCGCCGCAGCACCTGGTACTGCGCCGGGGTCAGGCGCTGGCGCCATTCCGCATCGCTGAGTTCAAATTTTTCCGTCATGGTGGCATCTCGATAGGCAGTGGCGCGGGAGCGTGGCAGCATCGCCGCAGTGCTGGCAAGACCCGCAAGGCCGGCAAGACAGGTGAAGATTAGAAACTGTCGGCGGTGCATCAGGGTTTACCCCAAAGTTCTTGCAGGCGCTGGTCGCGTCGACAACTGGCGCGATAGTACCTGTAGCGGATCGGGTTCTTCAGGTAGTAATCCTGGTGGTAGTCCTCTGCTGGCCAGAAGGTACTGGCCGCGAGAATGGGCACTCGGATAGGTTCCGGGAAAGGTTTGTGCTGGTCAAGTTCAGCCAGAGAGCGCTCGGCGATTCGGCGTTGCTCGGCATCATGATAGAAAAGCGCAGGACGATAAGCTGAGCCTCGGTCGCAAAACTGGCCGTCGGCGTCGGTTGGATCGATATTGCGCCAGAACAC
>JBJHDG010000297.1:0-3188 GCA_050486425.1 Pseudomonadales bacterium
CCCTTTGTGCTGGCGTTGCCGGGCCAGAACCTGCAGTGTCAGCAATTGCTGCGTCTGTTGCCTGGTAAACGGGTGGTGGTGCGTGCCTGCTGGGGTCAGCAGGTGGTACTGGCTAAGATATTCACCGGCAGTAGAGCCTTTGTCCACGCGCAGCGGGAGCGGGTTGGGCTGCAGCTATCGCAACACGCCGGGATACCGACGCCGGCGCTGCGCGCAGATATTTCCTTGCCTGGTCAGGGGCGCGTGCTGCTCTATGAATTCCTGCCTGAGGCCCGCAGTCTTGCTGAGCCCGGCGTGCTCAGCGCGCCAGATTTTCTGCAGCTGATGGACATGTTGGCCAGGCTGCATAATCAGGGCATTCGGCATCGGGATCTGCACTTAAGCAATTTTCTGAAAACCCCACAGGGATTGTTTGTTATTGATGTGGGTGCGTTGGCGGCGGATCGGAGTGCGCAGCCGGAGGCGGACTCCAGCAAAGCGGACGTGGATGGGCGAAACACGCTGGCTGAAAAGCCAAGTCTGCAGCAATTTGCCACCCTGATGGCGCAGTTGCCGTTGGCTGCGGACAGTTGGTTGGTAATGGTCTGGAAGGCTTACGCCGGCAAGCGTGGCTGGGACGTCGAGCGTATCAAGCCAACAGCTTTGCAGCAGCAACTCACGGCGGCCCGGCGCTACAGAGTGCGTGCCTATCAGGCCAAGTCGGGCCGGGATTGCACCGAATTTGTAGTGCAGAACAGCTTTCAGTTGCGGCAGCGGGTGCGACGAAAATTCCTGTCGCCCAGCATGCAGGACGTGCTCGCACGACCTGATCATTATCTGAACCTGGGCCAGGTTCTCAAGGCAGGAAACAGTGCGCGCTTGGCGCGGATCCAGGTGGATGGCCGGCAACTGGTCATCAAGCGCTACAACATGAAGTCATTTTGGCATTGGTTACGCCGTTGTTGGCGACCCAGCCGCGCCCAGCGGAGTTGGGAAAACGCACTGATGCTGGAAATGTTGGGCGTGCCTAGCGCAAAGGTGGTGGCCGTGCAGGAGCATCGCTGGGGACCATTGCGGTTACATGCGTATCTGATCATGGAGGATGTGCCCGGTAAGGATCTGTTGCAAGCCATGCGGGCATTTGATTTGTCAGAGCCGCACAAGGCTGAGTTGATGACGGCGGCCTGCGGGTTGCTGAATCTGCTGGCGGCGGGTGGTCTGGTGCATGGTGATACCAAGGCCACCAATTTCATCGTGGCAGCCGAAGAGCTGGTGTTGGTAGATTTGGATAGCATGCAGTGGCCGGCCTGGCGCTGGCGGCAACGGCGGGGTGTGGCGGCGGATCAGGCCAGATTTCTTGCCAACTGGCGCGACAGCCGCCAGCGTCTGCAACAAGCCCAGGCGGCGCTGGCACAAAGCGGATGAACCCGAGTAACGCTACGGGTTGCCGCAGGAAATAAATACCTGCGGGTTAACATTCTGCGGTCGACGCCAGAGTAGACAGGGTCTATGCTTTCCCGGCCGCCATGCCGGATGGGAAACGACTGTGGAAGAGATCAAGGATCTGCGCCTGCTTGAGAATGTGCTGGAGCAACTTGGCAGCCTGCCCATCTTTCGGGAGCTGGATCCCAGCCGCTACGATCAATTATTGAAGTACGCCAGGTACAAACAGTACAACGCTGGAGAAATCATCATTGAAGAGGGCGTTTATGATCAGTTCGTGTATGTACTGGTCAGCGGTGGTGTCAGCGTGCTCAAAGGTATGATCGAAATCAACCGCCTGCAACGGGTGGGAGATGTATTCGGCGAGATGGGAATACTCGACGGCAGTGCCCGCAGTGCCACGGTGCAGGCATTGCGTCCCACCAGTTGCCTGGCGCTGGACAGCTCCCTGATTGATCAATACGCAGCGGATGATCGCGCATTGTTTCTTGCCATACTCTATCGGGTATTGGCGGAAAGTCTGGTGGCCCGTTTGCGCAAGGCCAACGAGGAAATCTCAGCCATGCGCGCCAGATTCTGATTGAATCACTCCGGCTGCATCGCCCAGAGAGCAAGCAGGAATGGCAAGAGCAACAGCACCAAGCCAGTCAATTTTGCCAGCAAACCCGGCTTGTGGTCGCGCATGATGGTCTCCTCTTGGCAGGGGAGCGGCATCATGCCGGGCTAGAGCGACAGATTCTGTCGGCACAAGGGGTGGTCCGCCAGCATCTGTCGCAGGCCAGGGGAGATCTGTCGACACCAACCCCGGAGCAGTCACCGGGGTTGGTGTGAGCGTGGATCCAGTCGTTGTTACGGCTGTTGTTACAGCAGCGGTGGATTTGCCCAGTAGACGCAGCTATGCGCAGTGCTGAATGCACCCGCGTCACTCGCGGCGATGGGCGTATCCAGTGCCATCACAAAGCTGTCTGGCGAGTATTGCTCCCATAGCACCAGGTCGTCAGAGATCGGTGCGCCGGAGTGGGCAAAGCTGGTCCAGAAATCAGCCATCAGCTCCCCCAGTGCCAACTGCTCGGCACTGGCCACTTCCGGATCCAGGGTGCCAAAGACATAGGGGATTTCGGCAGTGTGAGTCGCGCCAGTGGGCAACAGCGGGCTGTCAAACGGATGTGGCGCGGCTTGATCCACGAACCAGTAGGCATAGACGGGCGCCTCTGATGCAACCTGCCCCCAGAACAGTAACTGGTTACAATTAAAGCGCCAGTCAGTTTGTATTTTTGCCAACGCAGAACGGAATCTATTGGGGTCCATAGCATCTTCGGCGGCTAGATAATCAGCAGCGATCTGGTCGGTATCCAGATCCCGATAGTCCACCACCAGCAGGTTCGCGACACCAGCCTCGTACTCCGCCTCGTCCATATAGAGCGAGCCGCCGAACATATCCAGTGCCACGAACAGTGTGCCTTCATCCAGATTGCTGCCGGCCAGTACAGGCACTGCATTGATGTCACCCAGCATCAGAGCTTCCAAGGCGGAAACTGGTAACAGATCCGTGCCGGACATGGGCAGAAAGAAACTGGCGCCCTGGGCGGTGAGCACATCGCTCACGCTGAGTGCGCGCAGGCAACCGGCAATGTCAGGTGCTGTATCACAGTCAGCCGCTGCTGAGAAAGGTGCACCCAGGAGCAACTCGCCGAAGGCCAGGGGTACTTGCTCTGGATGGTAGATGCCGCTCTGCAGGATGGCTTTGTGAAACAGCCCCTGGGAGC
>JBJHDG010000298.1:0-3186 GCA_050486425.1 Pseudomonadales bacterium
GATCTGGAGGCGCTGGACACCGAGGCCTTTGAAGACGCCAAGGAAGATGATGACACCGCTATGGCTGGCGGTGACGACACGCCTATTGTCCGCTTTGTGAACAAGATGCTGCTGGACGCTATCCGTACCGGCGCCTCGGATATTCATTTCGAGCCCTACGAGAAAACCTACAGGGTACGTTTTCGTACCGACGGCATCCTGCACGAGGTAGCCAAGCCACCGGTAAACCTGGGCACCCGGCTATCCGCCCGACTCAAGGTGATGTCGGAGCTGGATATCTCCGAACGGCGTGTGCCCCAGGACGGCCGCATCAAAATGAAGCTTTCCAAAACCCGCGCCATCGACTTCCGGGTGAACACCCTCCCCACCCTCTGGGGTGAGAAGATCGTACTGCGGATTCTGGACCCCTCCAGTGCCAAGATGGGCATCGAGATGCTGGGCTTTGAGCCGGATGAGCGCGAGCGCTTTATGGAGGCGTTGGACCGGCCCCAGGGCATGATCCTGGTAACCGGACCTACCGGCAGCGGCAAGACCGTGTCCCTGTACACCGGCTTGAATATCCTCAACACCCATGCCCGCAATATCGCCACCGCGGAAGACCCGGTGGAGATCAATCTGGAAGGCATCAACCAGGTCAATGTGAATACCAAGGTGGGCCTCACCTTCGCCTCTGCCTTGCGTTCCTTCCTGCGCCAGGACCCGGACGTGGTGATGGTGGGGGAGATCCGCGACCTGGAAACCGCCGAAATTGCCGTCAAGGCCGCCCAGACCGGTCACCTGGTATTGTCCACCCTGCACACCAACTCCGCCGCTGAGACACTCACCCGGCTGCGCAATATGGGGGTGCCTGCTTTCAATATCGCCACCTCGGTGAATCTGATCATCGCTCAGCGCCTGGCGCGCCGCCTCTGCAATGCCTGCAAGCGTACCATCGACGTACCCAAGGAAACCCTGCTGGCGGAAGGCTTTACGGAAGAAGACCTGGCGACTAAATTCGACATCTATCAGCCCAGCGAGCGGGGCTGTGAAAAATGCAAGGATGGCTACAAGGGCCGTGTGGGTATTTATGAAGTGGTTAAAATTACCCGGGAGCTGGCCCGTATTATCATGGAAGAAGGTAACAGCATCATAATCTCGGAACAGGCCCGCAAGCATGGGTTCAATGACCTGCGCCGCAGTGGCCTGCTGAAGGTGATGCAAGGGGTTACCAGCCTGGCAGAAGTCAACCGGGTCACCACAGGTCATTAGCGCGCGCTGACGACTGTTACCCGGCTGATGAAGCCATCACAGCAAAGCAGGTGAAAGCATGGCGCAGAGTGCAGTGTTTGTCTGGGAAGGCACTGATCGATCAGGCCGCAAGACCAAGGGTGAGATCAGCAGCACCACACCGGCGCTGGCCAAGGCGGAGCTGCGCAAGCAGGGTATCAATGCGCGCAAGGTGCGCAAGAAGAGTACTGGTGGCGGCCTCTCCATCGGTGGGGGCATCAAGCCGGCTGACATCGCACTGTTTACCCGTCAGATGGCTACCATGATGCGCGCCGGCGTACCCCTGGTGCAGGCCTTTGAGATCGTCGCCGACGGCGTGGACAAACCCAAGATGCGGGAGCTGATCCTGGCCATCCGCAACGATGTCTCCGGCGGTAACTCATTCGCCTCCGCCATCCGCCGGCATCCGCTTTATTTCGATGACTTGTTTTGCAACCTGGTGGATGCCGGCGAACAGTCCGGCGCCCTGGAAACCATGCTGGATCGCATTGCCTCTTACAAGGAAAAAACGGAGAGTCTGAAGGCCAAAGTGCGCAAGGCCATGACCTATCCGGCAGCCGTACTGGTGGTGGCTTTTGTCGTATCCGGCATTCTGCTGATCAAGGTGGTACCTCAGTTTGAATCCGTTTTTGCTGGCTTCGGCGCCGACTTGCCGGCATTTACAAGGTTTGTCATCGGCATCTCCGAGATGGCACAGAACTATTGGTTCGTGTTTCTGCTGGCTGTTGGCAGTGGTATCTTTGCGTTGATATCGGTGTACAAGCGCTCGAAGCCATTCCGCAACCTTCTGGATCGAACTGCACTCAAATTGCCGATCATGGGCAGTATCGTCGAAAAATCCGCCGTGGCCCGCTACGCACGCACCCTGTCCACCACCTTTGCCGCTGGCGTCCCCCTGGTGGAGGCCTTGAATTCGGTGGCTGGGGCAACAGGCAATTCCGTTTACACCAATGCCGTCTACAAGATTCGCGATGACGTGGCCACCGGCCAGCAGCTTAACTTTTCCATGCGTAGCACGGGCGTATTTCCCAATATGGTGAACCAGATGGTGGCCATCGGCGAGGAATCCGGCGCCCTGGACACCATGCTGGACAAGTCTGCTTCCTATTATGAGGAGCAGGTGGACAATGCCGTGGATAATCTCACCGCCTTGATGGAACCCATGATCATGTCGGTACTGGGCGTACTCATCGGTGGCCTGATCATCGCCATGTACCTGCCCATCTTCCAGTTGGGCGCTGTGGTGGGCGGCTAACGGGTGGCGTTTCTCCAAATCATCGCCGCAAAGCGGACCTGAGTTCTTGGACTTCGCGCCGCTACTGGACCACGGCTGGCTGATCCTGTTTCTGCTCGCCTGGAGCTGCCTCTGCGTGGGCAGCTTCCTCAATGTTGTCATCCACCGCCTGCCGCTGATGCTGCAGCGCCAGTGGCAGGCCAACGCCCGGGAATTCCTGGCGCTGCCCGCCGAGGCGACAAGCAGCGAACCCTTCAACCTGATGCTGCCCCGCTCCCGCTGCCCGGCCTGTGGCGTACCCATCAAGGCCTGGCAGAATATCCCGGTGCTCAGCTACCTGCTGCTGCGTGGCCGCTGCGGCGCCTGTCAGGCGGGTATTAGCCTGCGCTATCCCGCGGTGGAGCTGCTGACCGCACTCTGTTCCCTGCTGGTGGTGGCCCAGTTCGGCTACAGCTGGCTGGCGCTGGCGGCCCTGCTCTTTACCTGGAATCTGCTGGCAGCGGCCTTTATCGATTACGACACCAAGCTGTTACCGGATCAGCTCACGCTGCCCCTGCTCTGGCTGGGACTGCTGGTAAACCTGCAGGGTGGGTTTGTGGCCTTGCCAGATGCGGTGATCGGCGCTATTTGCGGTTATCTGCTGCTGTGGAGCCTGTACTGGGCCTTTAAGCTGCTCACCGACAAGG
>JBJHDG010000299.1:0-3164 GCA_050486425.1 Pseudomonadales bacterium
CAACATGGTAGGCGCCGCCGTGGTGCGGATCATGGCGTTGGTCAATACGTCCTCACTCATGGCGCGCAGCAACAGCGGGCGGGTGAGGCCATCGCCGGCCAGCAACAGCCGAGGTCCCAGGGGCAGAGCCGGCCCCAGATGCGCAAACATGTCACTGCTGGGCGCCGCCAGGCGCGCCGGGAACTGCTGTTGCTGCAGCCGATGCAGGCCCTGGGCCAGAATCGCCACCGCCGTCTCCCGGGGCGGCTGGGAACTGTGGCCACCGGGGGCCTGCACGCTCAGTTCCAGGCTCAGATAGCCCTTCTCCGCCGTGCCCACAAAGGCTACCGGCCCCGGCACCAAACCGCTGCCGTCCAGCACAAAACCGCCTTCATCCAGCAGCAGCGCCAGCTGCCCATAGCGCTGGGCCAGGGTGGCGGCTATGAACTTGGCGCCCTGGGCGCCGCCCACTTCCTCATCATGGCCAAAGGCCAGCAGCAGGGTGCGCTGAGGTTCCAGGCCCTGGGCCAGCAGCAGCTCCAGGGCTTCCAGCAGGCCCAGCACGCCACTTTTATTGTCCAGGGCGCCCCGGCCCCAGATACGGCCCTCGGCAATGACGCCGGCAAAGGGCGGATGAGTCCAGGCCGGCAGCTCGGCGGCGGTCACCGGCACCACATCGTAGTGGGCCATCACTAACGCTGGCGGCAGCTGGGGCTGGGCGCCGGGCCAGGTCAGCAGCAGGCTGTGGGTGTTGCTCAGCTCCACCTGCAACCGGCTGAAGCTGAGGGGAAACTCAGCGGCCAAAAAACCGCGGAAGGCGGTGAAGGTGGCCCAGTCCACCTGGGCCGGGTCTGCATGGGAGACAGTGGCAAACCGGATGGCCGCGCCCAGGCGCTGGGCCAGGGCCTGGGCGTTGAGCCCGTGGGGCGGCGCCGGATCCACCACCAGCTGCAACGCCGGCAAGTTGGCGGCGCGCCAATACAGGAAGGCGGCAACCAGCAACACTGCCAGCAGCAGCGCGGCACACCCGCGTAAGCACAGCCTGAGCAAACCCATGGCTGCATTAGAGCCAAGGCCGCGCCCAGTCTCAAGGGGCGTCGCAAGGGGGGCTATATACGCACCTATATATAGAAGCGCCTGAACTGGACCGCGCCCTCGGTTATCATCACCGCCTTTTTGCCGGGGCGCGGCGCCCCCTGCCGGAGTCTGCATGTTCAAGAATCTGCGTTTGTATCACCTGGCCTCGCCTTGGCCCGAGGATGAAGCGGCCCTGTCCGAGCAACTGGCCAAGGCCGCCTTCAAGCCCTGCGGCAGCTTTGCCGAGACCAGTGCCGGCTGGGAAGCCCCGGTCACCCTGCCGCCGGACGCCAACCCGGCGGCCGTTGGCCTGTCGCGCCGGGTGGGCGGCGCCGACCTGCTGCGTCTGCGCCTGCAAAGCCGCCTGCTGCCAGCCGCCGTGGTGAACGAAGCCCTGGAGGAGCGCATTGCCGACTACAGCAGCCGTATGGGGCATGCCCCGGGCCGTCGCCACAAGCGCGAACTCAAGGAAGAGGTGTACAGCGAGCTGCTGCCCAAAGCGCTGCTCAAATCCGAGCGCATCAGCGGCTTCTGCCTGCCGGCAGAAAGTATTCTCGGTATCGACACCAGTTCGGAAAAACAGGCGGAGCTGTTTCTGGAGCAACTGCGCAGCGCCCTGGGCAGCTTGCAGGTGACGCCCCTGGCCTTTGCCCAGCCGGTGTCGCAACTGCTGCACCGCATCTTTCTGGGCGATGGCCCGCGGGAGTTTGTGGCCGGGCGCGAGTGCCGCATGCAGGATCCCACCGACGGCGGTGCCTATGTGCACTGGTCGGATATGGAGCTGCGGGATCAGAGCGTGCAAAAGCATGTGCGGGATGGCCTGAAGCTGGATCGACTGGCGCTTGAGTTCGATCAGGTGCTGGGCTGCGTGCTGGATCAGCAGGGCGTACTGCGCAAACTGCGCTTTCTGGGCCTGGACAAGGGCGCCGAGGATGCCGGTGAGCTGGCCGATGCGGATCCCCTGGCACGCCTGGACGCCGAGTTCTACCTGGTGACTGGCTATTTGCGCCGATTGCTGGCAGCGTTGAAAACTTCATTGGGAGGCTTTGCCCAGAGCTGAGGAGGCCTGGTGTCCACGCTGGATGCACAGTTTCAAACCTTGGCGGCGCTGCTGCAGCAACTGCTGGCGCTGCTGGAAGAAGTGGACGAAAACTTCTGGGCGCCTTACCTGGCGCGGGGCTTGCAGCAAGTGCAGCAGCGCCATCTGGCCGGCGCCACCTTTGTGCTGGGTTGTTACGGCGGCGAGGATACTTTCTCGGATCTGGTGCTGTGCCCGCAGTTGGCAGAGACTGACCCGCTGCGCTTTCGTAATCTCAATGCCCGGCTGACGCAACTGCGCACCGACGTGTTCGAAGCCGCCAACGCCATCACCGCCAGACGCGCCTGGTAATGTTTTATCTCTATCACCATCACGACCTGGAGCATCTCTCGCAGCTCCTGGCCGCGTTACGGGATCAGCACATCGATAGCGACAATTTGCTGGTGCCGGATCAGGTGCTGGTACCCAACCGGGGCGTGGCGCGCTGGTTGCAAATCCGTTTGGCCAGTCGCCGCGGCATTGCCGCCAATCTGGATTTTCAGTTGCCCGCGAAATTTATCTGGCACCTGCTCAGCAGCAGCCTGCCGGATACCCCCGACAGCTCCGCCTATGAAGTCTCGCGCCTGCGCTGGCATCTGTACGCACTGCTGCCCGAGCTGGCGCCCCAGTTGCCACCGGTGGCGGCCTATCTGGGCGATGCTGCGGATGCGCTGCGTTATGAAGTGCAGCGCTGGCAGTTGGCCGATCAACTGGCCGCGGTGCTGGATGAATACCTGATTTATCGCCGCGATCTGCTGGCGGCCTGGGAAGCCGGCGCCACACCGGACACAGATCCAGGCCGCTGGCAGGCGCCACTCTGGCGCGCCTTGGTGGCGCGTCTGGGCGCACGCCATCGGGCGCGATTGCTGGAGGAATTCCTGCAAGCCCAGCGCACTGGCCGGTTACAACGCAGCGCTTGGCCCACGCGGCTGTTTTGTTTTGGTCTGGGGCACTTGCCGCCGGATTATCTGCGTCTGCTCTACGCCCTGGGCCAGGAACTGGATGTGCATTTTTTGCTGCAAAATCCCAG
>JBJHDG010000300.1:0-3164 GCA_050486425.1 Pseudomonadales bacterium
AATAAACAGGATGATGAATACCAGCAGCAGAATTTTGGCGACCACGGCGCCTGTGTAGGGTTCCAGGAATTTATTCAGCACGCCCAGAGACAGCCCGCTTACCAGTGTGCCCCAGATGTTGCCGACACCGCCGAAGACCCCCACCAGGAAGGAATCCACGATGTTTGCCTGCCCCAGATTGGGGCCGACGTTGGTGAGCTGGCTCAGGGCGACGCCGGCGATACCGGCAATACCGGCGCCCAGGCCGAAGGTCATGGCATCCACCCAGCTGGCTCTCACACCCATGGCCCTGGCCATGGCGCGATTCTGGGACACGGCACGCACCTGCAAACCCAAGCGCGTGCCCTTAAGCACGGCCACCAGGGCGGCAAACACCAACAACATGAAAATAAAGATATACAGGCGGTTGTAGGTAACCGACAGACCGACGGTAATTTCCCAGGAACCACTGAGCCAGTCAGGGCTGGCGACGCGGCGGTTCAGGGGTGAAAACAGGGTGCGTACGCCCTGCTGCAAAATCAGGCTGATACCAAAGGTGGCCAGCAGTGTTTCCAGCGGCCGCCCGTAAAGAAACTGAATCACACCGCGTTCGATAGCTATGCCCATCAAACCGGATACCACGAATGCCGCCGGAATGGCCAACAGCAGTGCCATGCCGATCTGTGTCGGTAACAACAGCTGCATCACGTAAGCGGTGTAGGCGCCCAGCATAATGAGCTCACCGTGGGCCATGTTGATTACCCCCATGACGCCAAAGGTGATGGCAAGGCCGATGGCGGCCAGCACCAATACCGAACCCAGACTCAAACCAAAGAACAGGGTTTCGGTAAAACTGAACAGACGCTGCTTTTGTTCGACGCGTGCCAGCAGCAGGCGTGCATCACGGCGTACTTCTACCTGAGCGCCAGTGGTTTGTAGTTGGGTAAGGCGCTGCCGCATCCTGGGGTCCATGTCCGCGCCCAGTGTGGCCATGGCCTGCAGCTGTGCCTCGGCGTCGTTTCCCAGCAGGTCCAGCATGGCCAATGTGCGGACGATGGCGCGTTGCACGCGGGTATCAGTTTCTGTGTCGATGGCCTGCCGCAAGAGCAAACCCGTATCGGTATCCAGATTGCGGCTCATCTGCTGAACCGCGGCCAGGCGCATCGCTGCATCTGGCGCGCTGAGCTGGGCACGGGCAATCAGCTGGCGCAGATCACGGCGCAGGGAATTGTTGCCGGTGATGCGGCTGCTGCCGCGGCGACCGACTGCCGGCAGGGCTTCGCCACTGGCGGCATCGACCAATTGGGTTTCGCCGCCAATTTCCTGGGCAATCACCACCAGGCCATCCGGACGTCTGCTGTGCAGATCGCCGGCCAGCATGGCCTCCAGGACGAGCAGTGTGCGTGGGTGCGGAAAGCGTGCCAGGACTGTTGCGGCCTGAGACTTGGCATTGAAATTGGGTGCATCCAGGGCGGCGACTGCCGCCCGGAACGCGGTTTCATCATTGGTTGGATCCGCTGTGGATGCGGCGCCAGCGTCTGCCCTGACGTCCCCGACCCAGGCCAGTAGCAGCAGGCAAATGGTACTGCCCACCAGCCACAGACGTTGCCGCATGGGCCGCGTCAGCCTGGTTTCGGACAAAAGGGCTTCTTGGCGATAGCGCCGCACAACAGTTCTCCATCTGCAACTGAAAAATTACTCGTAGTTTTGTCCACTGCACTGACCGGTACGGACGTTATAGTTGCCGCACATCAGCGGCGGCCGCCAGTAGGCCATGATGTCCTTGGAGCCTTCCAGGAAATCCGACCAGGCGTCACCGACGACAGTGCCAGGCGTTTCCCAAACCACTTCGAACTGGCCATCAGCCTGAATTTCACCGATCAGTACCGGCTTGGTGATGTGATGGTTCGGCATCATGGTGGCGATGCCGCCAGTGAGGTTGGGTACGGAGATGCCGATAATGGCTTTCTGTACTTCGGTGGGATCGGTGGTGCCCGCTTTTTCCACCGCCTGTACCCACATGTTGAAGCCGATGTAATGGGCTTCCATGGGATCGTTGGTCACTCGATCTTTGTTGCGAATAAATTGATGCCAACGTTGAATAAAGGCGTCATTTTCTTCGGATTCAACGCTCATAAAGTAATTCCAGGCCGCGAGATGGCCGACCAACGGAGCTGTATCGATGCCAGAGAGCTCTTCCTCGCCCACGCTGAATGCAATTACTGGAATATCTTCAGCGGAGATGCCCTGGTTACCCAGTTCGATATAGAAAGGTACATTGGCGTCACCGTTGATGGTGGATACTACGGCAGTGGGTTTGCCGGCGCTGCCAAAGGCCCGGATATCTGACACGATGGACTGCCAATCGGAATGGCCGAAAGGTGTGTAGTTGATCATGATGTCTTCGGCGGCAACGCCATTGGCGCGCAGGTAGGCTTCCAGGATGCGGTTGGTGGTGCGTGGATAGACGTAGTCGGTGCCGGCCAACACCCAACGCTTGATGCCCAGTTCGTTCATCAGATAGTCAACCGCAGGAATCGCCTGTTGATTCGGCGCGGCACCGGTATAGAACACGTTTCTTGAAGACTCTTCACCCTCGTACTGCACTGGGTAGAACAGCAAACCGTTCAATTCCTCAAATACCGGCAGTACCGCTTTGCGGGATACTGAAGTCCAGCAGCCGAATACGGCGGCAACCTGATCTCGCGTCAGCAGCTCACGGGCACGTTCGGCAAACAAGGGCCAGTTGGATGCGGGATCCACCACCACGGCTTCCAAACGTTTGCCCAGCAAGCCGCCTTGGCGGTTTTGCTCTTCGATGAGCATGAGCATGGTGTCCTTCAGCGTGGTTTCACTGATGGCCATGGTGCCCGAGAGCGAATGCAGCACACCTACTTTAATGGTCTCCTGGGCCATGGCTGGCGCTGCCAGCAAGCCCAGCAACAGACTGCACCATGCGACTTTGCGCAATGGTGCCAATGCGGATTTGATATTCATTGCGATGTTGACTCCAAATGGTTCCCTGACTGCGATGGTGACCAACCCTAAGGCCACCCCCTGAGATGCTTGATCTCTTGTTGCCGGCAGCAACAGCTGGGCCGTCGGCTGGCTAAGTAATGCAGATTTCTTGCCAACTGTTCGCCGCCCCTGAATTGCAACTTGTTCGCCTCAATCCGGCGCAAGGC
>JBJHDG010000301.1:0-3143 GCA_050486425.1 Pseudomonadales bacterium
GCGCACGCCCGCGCGCCAGGGTTTGCCGCGCCTGTTCCAGGCTGCGCTGGGCATTGGCATAGCCGGCCGGAGCCAGCGTTTGCAGGTTGGCCGCTTCAGCTGCCGCGAAACGCTGTTCCAGCGGGCCAAACAGGGAGCGTGCCAGTTCCTGGGGGTCGGCATTGGTCTGGGCCTGAACAACAGCAGCCAGCATGCCCAGCAGCAACCCCAGGGGCAGTCCCAGCGACAGCAGCCAAGGCTGGCGCCACTGCGACCGGGAATGGCCAGGCCGGCAAAAACGGGGCTGACGAATAGGGGTCATCTGCTTACTCCTCATTGGCCTGGGCGCGAATCTTCTCCAGCGCCCGGTAGTAACGCATTTTGGTGGCGCTAAGTCCCATGCCGACAATACTGGCGATCTCGTTGAAGTCCAGGTCCTCGATAAATTTGAACGCCAGGATGGTGCGCTCCTCTGGTGCCAGGTCTGCCACCAGGGCAGCAAAGCCCTCATCCCCGGCCTTGCCAGTGCTGCTGGTGCCGGCGGGCATACTATCAAGCTGTTGCCGGGCCAGGCGCAGTGCCTTGTCGCGCTCTCGTTGTTCGCGGCTGAACCAGGTGTTGCAGCAGTTCATGATGATCTGGCGCAACCAGCCACGGAAGTGGGCTGGTGACTGCAGGCTGGGCAGATGGTGGTACACCCGCAGCATGACCTCCTGGGTGACACTGTCGGCGGCGTCCGCATCACCCAGGATGCCGAGCGCAATCTGCCGCACCCGGTCGTAGTGCTGCTGGGCCAGCGTCTCGAAGGCCCGGGTCCCGTAGGGCAACTCTTGCTGAGCCTGGGTCACCAGCGCAATTTCAGCAGCCGCGGCGGCGCCTGGCACCGCGGCTGTATCGGTCCTGTCCAGACCCGTTGCCTGTGCGGGTTCCTGTGCCGGGTCCTGATCCGGAGGCATCTGCGGCTCAGGAGACCTTGGACACCAGTTCGCTGGCCATGGCGCTGTTGGGAATGCTGGCCTCACCCTGCTCGTTTCGGATCAGGGTTTTGATGGCGCCCACATACAGAATTTCGCCCTCAAGCTCCCGGTAGCGGATCCGGTCGCCCTGTTCGTAGAGTTCCCGCACATAGGTCCCGGCCAGGATATTGCCCGCCACGTCCCGTGCGCCCAGGCCGAAGGCCAGCGCAGTGGCGGCACCCAGGGACAGGACCAGGATGGAAATCACCTGGTTCAGGACCTGGGTCTCCAGGTCCAGCTGGCCGATGGCCAGGGTCACCACGATGATGAGCAGCAGGCCATAGGCGGCAGTGCCCAGCGCGTTGGCGTAATCGATGCCGATACCGGCAGCGGCGCCGCGCACCAGATCCCGTACCAGGCCCGCGATGAACAGGCCCGCGAGCAGGATCAGCAGGGCGCCAAAGGCTTTCGGCAGGTACAGCAAGACCGCATCCAGGGTGGCCGAGAGCCGGGGCAGGCCAATACTGTCCAGTGCTGAAATGACAAAGACCAGCAGCAGGATCCAGAACACCAGATTGGCAACCAGCGCGCTGAGCTTGGAGTCCATGCCGGCCCGTTGCAGATAGTCGGACAGCCCCAGGGAATTTCCCACCTTATCCAGCGCCAGGGCGCCCAGCACGCGTCGCAGCAGGGTGCGCACCAGCCGGGCTACCAGGTAGCCCACCAACATGATCAGCGCTGCCGCCAGCAGTTGCGGCAAAAACGCCGCAAAACTGTTCCAGAGGCTGGTGAAGGGCGACAGCAGGCTGGTGGTCCATTGATCAATCATGTCCATGGTCGTGATCCTTTCTATGACTATTGTTGTGAAGCAGGCTGCGGCGGGCGCTGGCGGAGAAAAACAGCAGCAGCGCGCTGGCCAGATGTGTGCTGCAGAAGCCGGCCAGGTCGCGCAAGCCGGCCTGGCGCTGGCCGCGTTGAATCAGGGTGGCAATCCGGGCCTGCCGCTGCGAGCCCTGTTCAGTACCCTGGAGGGCCTTGAGACGGCGGCTGTAAGCCGCCAGGATGGCAGCATCCGGGGGCTCACTCCGCTGGTTCTGGTGCTCCATGCTCATACGCGGGTCTCTGGTTTCGATTGCATCTGTCGCCTGCAAGCTTGGAGGGCGCGGGCTGCATTCTGCGGCAAACCTGCGCCCCGTGCGAGTGTTCACCTCTGGCCAAAACCTGGCGCAGCCACTAGAGTGCGCCCCCTTTGCGTCTGGGAAGCAGTGCCGGTGAGAAAACCCAGAACACAGCCCCTGGTGGGATGGCGCGAGTGGGTGGCACTGCCGGCCCTGGGGGTAGACTGCCTGAAAGCCAAGATCGACACAGGGGCCCGCACCTCAGCTTTGCACGCGTTTTATATCGAGCCCTTTCGGCGGCGAGGGCTGGAATGGGTCCGGTTTGGCCTGCATCCCCTGCAACGCAGCAAGGTGCCAGCCCTGCACTGTAGCGCCCGCCTGCTGGATCGGCGTCGCATCACGGATTCTGGTGGGCATACCGAGCTGCGGGCGGTGATTGAAACCAGCCTGCAACTGGGCGATGTCAGCTTTGATATTGAGCTGACCCTCACCAACCGCAGCCAGATGCAGTTTCGCATGCTGCTGGGTCGGACGGCGTTGGCCGGTCGCTTTCGGGTGGATCCTGGGCGCTCCTTTTTGCTGGGCCCAGGTCCTGGTCACTAGTTGCCATCAACTTATTCGCGACGAGTCCATATGAAAATTGCTGTGCTCTCACGCAATCCCAGGCTGTATTCCACCCAGCGCCTGCAACAGGCTGCCCAGGCGCGGGGCCATCAGGTGCGGGTCATTGATCATCTGCGTTGTTTCATGGACATCAGCGCCGCCAATCCGGTGATTCACTACAAGGATGAGCTGTTCGGGCGGGAAGACTTTGATGCTGTGATTCCGCGCATCGGCGCCTCGGTGACTTTCTATGGCACGGCAGTGGTGCGGCAGTTCGAAATGATGGGCGTGTACTGCGTCAATGAGTCGGTGGCCATCAGCAGATCCAGAGACAAGCTCAGATCCCTGCAGCTCTTCGCCCGGGAGGGGCTGGGCATTCCGGTGACGGCCTTTGCCCACTACGCGGATGACGTGCAGGGTCTGATCCGTGAGGTGGGCGGCGCGCCGCTGGTGGTGAAGCTGCTGGAAGGCACCCAAGGCATCGGGG
>JBJHDG010000302.1:0-3140 GCA_050486425.1 Pseudomonadales bacterium
CCACCGCACTCCCTTCCATGTGGACCGTCAGCATGATCTGGGTGGCCTTCTCCCTGTTCATGTTGAAGAACAGCTCCAGAATATGCACCACAAACTCCATGGGGGTGAAGTCGTCATTTAACAAGATCACCTTGTACAGCGGCGGCCGTTTTATT
This sequence comes from Pseudomonadales bacterium, assembly GCA_050486425.1. Taxonomy (GTDB): domain Bacteria; phylum Pseudomonadota; class Gammaproteobacteria; order Pseudomonadales; family Azotimanducaceae; genus SKXG01. The sequence goes on from JBJHDG010000302.1 coordinate 156, forward strand.
TTCGGCTGGGCTGTGGCGGTGACCAGGCCCTCCTCCAGATCCGCGCCTGGATCCTCGGGTGGCTGACCCCCTGCACCTAATCTTAGTAGAAGATCGGCAGTTAAGTTCACGGACATGCAACACATTTTAATCAACTCGACAGGTGGCCATCATAGCGCGAACCCCCAAAATCTGTCTTCCGACCCCCAACCGCCGCTGCGTCGGAATGCTTGACTCACCCGGCAGTAATGTGGAAAGTGAGGTAGGGCCGAAGTAAGCACTAATGCCAAAGGTGGCTACACACCTGGCGCACTTCGATGAGGGGAGGTGGTTCGCAATGCCAAATGGCAAAGTGAAATGGTTCAACAATGCTAAGGGCTACGGCTTTATTCTGCCAGATCATGGCGGTGAAGACCTGTTTGCCCACTATTCCTCCATACAAATGGAGGGTTACAAGACGCTGAAAGCCGGGCAAGCCGTGGAATTCGACCTGATTCAGGGCCCCAAGGGCCAGCACGCGGTGAATATCCGTGCGCAGGGAGAAGCCGGCCAAGCGCAGGAACGGGAGCAGGCCCAGCCAGTCACCCAGAGCGCGCCCGCACCCCAACCGGAGTTCGAGCCCGGCTAAGCCAGCAGGCGTGCTGGTGGCAAGAAAAAGCCCGCACCAGGCGGGCTTTTCCGGGCTAGGTCTGGCCGCGCCACAACTTCAGCGCCTGAGCTTTCAGTCCATGTACTTAATCAGCGCCTTACCGAAGGCCGAGCATTTCACCTCGTTGGCACCCATCATCAGGCGGGCGAAATCGTAGGTGACAATACGGGCGGCGATGGCGCCATCCATGCCCTTGATGATCAGGTCCGCCGCTTCCCGCCAGCCCAGATGCCGCAGCATCATTTCCGCTGACAAAATCAGGGAGCCTGGATTCACCTTGTCCTGACCGGCGTACTTGGGCGCCGTGCCATGGGTGGCCTCGAACAGCGCCACGCTGTCGCTGAGGTTGGCACCGGGAGCGATCCCGATCCCACCCACCTGGGCTGCCAGGGCGTCTGAGAGGTAGTCACCATTGAGGTTCATGGTGGCGATCACGCTGTACTCATCCGGCCGCATCAGGATCTGCTGCAGCATGGCATCGGCGATCACATCCTTGATGATGATGTCCTGGCCATTATTGGGGTTTTTCACCAGATGCCAGGGGCCGCCGTCCAGCGGCTTGCCGCCAAACTCGGCCACCGCCAGCTCATAACCCCAATCTTTGAAAGCACCCTCGGTGAACTTCATGATGTTGCCCTTGTGCACCAGGGTCACGGATGGGCAGTTCTCATCAATGGCGTACTGAATGGCACGGCGGATCAGGCGTTTGCTGCCTTCCTCGGAGATGGGCTTCACGCCCAGACCACACTGCTCGGTAAAGCGGATCTTGGTGACGCCCATTTCCTCCTGCAGGAACTTCATGAGCTTCTTGGCGCCTTCGGTGCCGGCCTGCCATTCCACGCCGGCGTATATGTCCTCGGTGTTTTCCCGGAAGATCACCATGTCGGTTTTCTCCGGATGCAGCAGTGGGCTGGGCACACCCTTGAACCAGCGCACCGGGCGCTGACACACATACAGATCCAGCTCCTGCCGCAGGGCCACGTTCAAGGAGCGGATGCCACCACCCACGGGTGTGGTCATGGGGCCTTTGATGCCCACTTTGAATTCCTTCATGGCTTCCAGGGTTTCCGCCGGCAGCCATTGATCTTCACCGTAAACTTCCAGGGATTTTTCCCCGGAGTAGATTTCCATCCAGTGCACCTTACGCTTGCCCTGGTAGGCCTTGGCCACGGCGGCATCCACCACTTCGATCATCACCGGCGTAATGTCCACGCCGATGCCATCACCTTCGATAAAGGGAATGATGGGGTTATCCGGCACTTGCAGACTGCCATCTGCATTGCTGCTGATCCTGGCGCCAGCCGCGGGCACCTTGATGTGTTCGTATCCCATAGGGGGCTCTCCTTGTCGGGTTACTACCAATGGCTTGCGTGCGTGCAGCCAATTCTTATCCGCGCAACCGCAGTCTAACAGTTTGCACGCGGTGCTGTGGCGCTACAGATCGCCGCCCTGGCAAACTGCAGCCATGGCCCAGCTCATCCTCCTGCACAAACCCTTTCGCGTCCTGTCGCAGTTTCGTGATGACCAGGGCCGCACCACCCTGGCGTCACTGCTGAGCCTGCCCAACGTCTATCCGGCGGGCCGCCTAGACTACGATTCCGAAGGCCTGCTGCTCTTGACGGATGACGGCCGCCTGCAGGCCCGAATCGCCGACCCGCGCCATAAAATGGTGAAGGTCTATCTGGCCCAGGTGGAACTGCCCAGTGGCATGAGCGCACCGCCGGCCACTGCCCTGTCCGCCATCACGGCCGGTATCCAGTTGCGCGACGGCATCAGCCGCGCGCTGTCGGTGAGCCTAAGCCCAGCGCCCCCTGACCTGCCAGTACGGGATCCCCCGGTAGCACCGCACCGGGCAGCGCGCAGCTGTTGGCTGGAAGTGCAGATGGGATCCGGCCGCAACCGGGAAGTGCGGCGCCTGCTGGCGGCCGCGGGTTTGCCGGTGCTGCGGCTGCTGCGCACCCGCATCGGGCCTTGGACACTGGGGAACCTGGCACCCGGCGCTTGGCAGGAACTGGCGGTGGCGTTGCCGGTCAGTCCTGGCGCCAGCGTTGCACCCGGGCATGGTCGTCGGCGGCAGCAGCAAGCCAACGCGCGCCCTGGTCCCACTGCTCGCGCTTCCAGAACACGGCGTCCGTCTTCAGATAATCGATCATAAAGCTGACCGCTTCCAAGGCGGCGACCCGGTGCGGCGCCGCCGCGATCACCAGCACGATCTGCTCTGCCGGCGCCAAGGTACCCACCCGGTGAATAATCAGGGCCGCATCCAGGGCCCAGCGCGCTGCCACCTGATCCAGAATGGCCTGGATGCTGCGCTCGGTCATGCCGGGATAGTGCTCCAGGTGCAGCGCCTGGATGGC
>JBJHDG010000303.1:0-3084 GCA_050486425.1 Pseudomonadales bacterium
GGAGTGTCCAGGGAGCTGGCTGCCCTGATCGGCAAGTATCGTGAGCTGCGCGGGGAACTGGGTGCCAGCGCCGCCCTGGCCAGCCTGGCGCCGGACGAGCGGTTTCAGTTGTTCTGGTATATGCGGGGGCAGCTGACGCGCATCGATAACGTTTACTACCAGACTCAGCAGGGGCTGCTGGATGAGGAAACCTTCCATGGCTTTGATGCGCAGATCAAAGCGGATGGTCCGGCCTGGCGCGACCTGGGCTTGCTGGAGCAGCAACGTCCCAGTTTCCGGGCGCTGATTGAGCAGTTGCTGGCAGAGGTGGAAGCTGCGCCCCAGGGATAGCAGCGCAAGCTTGGCGTGCTGCAGCTGATGAGGGCGTTGCCGCCCTCGCCAGCTGCGCGCAGCCTGGTGTTTAGTACTTGTAGTAGTCCGGCTTGAAAGGTCCGGTGGTAGCGACACCAATATAGTCAGCCTGCTCCTTGGTGAGCCGGGTGACCACGCCACCAAAGCCTTCCACCATCAACTGGGCCACTTCTTCATCCAGCTTCTTCGGCAGTACTTCCACGGTAATCGGTGCCCGCTGATTGATGGGCTGGTCTGCCCAGCGCTGCTCAAACAGATGCATCTGTGCCAATACCTGATTGGCGAAGGAGCCATCCATGATCCGTGAAGGGTGGCCCATGGCGTTACCCAGATTCACCAGACGTCCCTCTGACAACAGGATCAGATAGTCGCTGGGGTCATTGCTGCGGAAAATCTGATGGACTTGATCCTTGATCTTGTCCCACTGCCAGGTCTTGCGCATAAAGGCGGTATCAATTTCGTTGTCGAAGTGGCCAATGTTACAAACCACGGCGCCGCGCTTTAAGCTTTGCAGCATATTGGCATCACACACATTGCTGTTGCCTGTACAGGTCACAATCAGATCGGTGTCCTGCAGCAGGCGGGTATCTATGTCTTCCGGCTTGCCGGTGTTATTGCCGTTCTTGTATGGGGACACCACTTCATAGCCGTCCATGCAAGCCTGCATGGCGCAGATGGGATCAATTTCACTGATGCGTACGATCATGCCTTCCTGGCGCAGGCTTTGGGCCGAACCCTTGCCCACATCACCATAACCGATGACCAGCGCGCGCTTGCCGGATAGCAGCATGTCGGTGCCGCGCTTGATGGCATCATTCAAGCTGTGGCGGCAACCGTATTTGTTGTCGTTCTTGGATTTGGTGACCGAATCATTGACGTTAACAGCCGGTACCTTCAACTCGCCCGTCTTGATCATTTCGTACAGGCGATGCACGCCGGTGGTGGTTTCTTCGCTGATCCCGTGAATCTGCTCCAGCATGGCCGGATATTTGTCATGGATCAGCTGGGTCAGATCGCCACCATCGTCCAGCAGCAGGTTGGCATTCCAGGGCTTGCCGTCCTTGAGAACGGTCTGTTCAATGCACCACCAGTACTCATCCTCGGTTTCATTTTTCCAGGCAAACACGGGCACGCCGGTGGCAGCAATGGCCGCAGCAGCATGATCCTGAGTAGAGAAAATATTACAGGATGACCAGCGCACTTCGGCGCCCAACGCGCACAGGGTTTCGATCAGTACTGCGGTCTGTACCGTCATGTGGATGCAGCCAATGATACGCGCGCCAGCCAGCGGTTGCTGCGCCTGGTATTTGCTGCGCAGCGCCATCAGGGCTGGCATTTCTGCTTCGGCCAGGCGAATTTCCTTGCGACCGAATTCGGCCAGACCGATATCTGCGACTTTATAATCCTGCTGGGTCATGCCTGTCTCCTTGTTAGATTCCTGCTACTGCGAGGGCTGAAGCTAAATTATTGGGGTGCTGCGTTCAGATCGGGTTTCATGAATCCGTGCCATGCCGATTCTCAGCTGGGCGCGTACGGGTAGTTGGTCCAGGGCCTGCAACAAGGCAGCTGTCATGGTGGCCAGCGGACAGCTCGGATCCACGCTGGCGCGGCCATAAAAGATGCTGGTGCCATGCCGGCGCCGGTACAGCAGGCCCGCGCCAGTGAGAATCTTCAGATGGTGACTCAGGGCCGGCTGCGCAATAGCCAGGATTTGGCAGAGTTCCAGCACGCCAAAGGCATCCTGCTGTAACACTTGCAGTACATCCCGCCGCAGCGGGTCGGCCAGGGCCTTGCAGATCTGTGAAAAACGCTCAGTAGGCGCTGCCTGCAATGGGTGCAGTATGTTCTGAGCAGACTGATTGGACATGAAAAATTGCAAAAGGCCGGTAGCTGTATAGGTCAGTAGGGGCGCAAGGCGGGGCATGCTAGCATGGCGCCCTGCAATATCAAAATATTTTGATATAGGGCATTGCCGCCACCAACATGGATTCGAACGCGATGGAAGATAAGGCGTCCTACGGGCGAGTAGTGCCCGCCCTGGCAAGCAAGCTACCCGACGTTGGCGAGACCATCTTTGCCCGGATGTCACGCCTCGCCCAGGATGCAGGCGCGCTGAACCTGTCCCAGGGATTTCCCGATTTCCCGGTACCGCCAGCCCTCCAGGCGTTGGTGACCGCCCATATGCAGGCGGGGCGCAATCAGTATGCGCCCACCGCCGGCGTGCCGGCGCTGCAGGTGCAGCTGGCCCGGCGTATCCAGCAGGACTATGGCGCCGTGCTGGATCCGGGGCAGGAGATCACCATTACCTCCGGTGCCACGGAAGCCCTGTTCTGCGCCATTACGGCACTGGTGCGGCCGGGTGATGAAGTGTTGTTGTTCGATCCCGCCTATGACAGCTATGCGCCGGCGGTGCGCCTTGCCGGAGGCCATGCCCTGCATGTGCCCCTGCAGGCGCCGGCATTCCGGCCGGATTGGCAGCAGGTTGCCGATGTCATCGGTCCACGTCTGCGCCTGGTGATCATTAACAGCCCGCACAATCCCAGCGGCAGTGTTTGGCTGCAGGAAGATATGCAGCAGCTGGCCCTGCTCATCGATCAAACGCAAGCATTTTTGCTCAGCGATGAAGTCTATGAATATATTCTGTTCGATGGTGTCCGGCACGAAAGCGTGCTGCGTTATCCGGCGCTTTATGCGCGGGCATTGGTGGTATCCTCCTTTGGTAAGACCTTCCAC
>JBJHDG010000304.1:0-3067 GCA_050486425.1 Pseudomonadales bacterium
GCGGTAAACAGGGCGGAGAGTTGCACGAACTGGGTGTTGTTTTCGCTGGCCGGTGGGGCGTCCATGGCCACGACAGTGCGGGCATCCGGCAGCTGCACCCGATAGAAGCGGCGTGTGCTGGCCTCACTCAGCAGGGGCTGCCAATGCAGTTGCTGCGGCGGCAGTTGCAGCTGGGTTGCGAGCCACTGCTGAAGTTGCTGAGTTCGAATGCTGGGCGAGCTGATGGCGGTCATCCATGGCCTACGGTGAAAATGCCATTGTAGCGGCCATTACTGTAGCGGCCATTATATCTGGGGCTGGTTTTCTTTTATGATCGCCGCCTATCGCGCCGGGCTTGCCCGGCATTTTTTCTCCCATCCAGTTGGCCCATGCATGCTGTTCGGACTGCGTGACCACAGGCTCCGTCGGTGCACCTCAGGTCTGTTGGGCCTGAGTCTGCTGCTGTCTGCACTGCCTGGCATGGCCGAGTCGGAGACTCTGCGCACCCTGCAGCCCGGCCAGCAGGCGGCGGATGTGGATTGGCATCAACGCACGCAGCTGACTCCGGCCCAGTTGCGGCAGTTGCCCAGTTACTGCCCGGGCACCTACCTGGAGCCGGCATTCCCGTTGCCGCTGGCTGCGGATAACAGTGCCGAGCCGCTGGCGGCGCGGGCTGGTCGCCTGGATTTTCAGCTGGACGGTTGGGCGGAGCTGGAGCAGGGCGTGCTGCTGCGCCAGGGCAATCGCAGCCTGCAGGCCGAGCAGGCCAGGTTTCATGATCCCACGCGCCAGCTCCATGCCAGCGGCAGCTTGCTGCTGCGGGAGCCGGGGTTGCTGGTCAGCGCGGAATCGGCGCAGCTGAATCTGGATTCCGGTGCGGCCCAGGCGGAGCAGGTGGGCTTTCTGTTGCATGGGCGGGCGTTACGCGGCGCGGCGCAGCGACTGCACCTGGATGCGGCCGGCAACCTGCAAGTGGATCGAGCCAGCTTCACCCGCTGTGAGCCGGGACATGGCGGTTGGCAGGTAACCGGGGCGCGCATCAACATCGACCAGGATTCTCCCTGGGGCAAGGTGCGCCATGCCCAGCTGCGGATCTATAACGTGCCGGTGTTGTATGTGCCCTACCTGGAGTTTCCGGTTACCGATGAACGCATGTCCGGGTTTTTATTGCCGGATGTCGGCTACAGCGGTGATGCCGGCCTGGATGTGCGCCTGCCCTATTACCTGAATCTGGCACCCAACTATGACGCCACCCTGGCGCCGCGCACCATCACCCGTCGCGGCAGTGGTGGCGATCTGGAGTTGCGTCATCTTGGCGCCAACTCACGCACCGAGGCGGGGGGCGCTTTCCTGTATCGGGATCAGCGTTACAACGGCACCTTGGATATTGATGATTACCGGGCGCTGAATCTCACCGCACCCTTTCGCCCGGCGGATCGCTGGCTGGTGAGTCTGGAGCATGAGCAGCGTTGGGGTGCGCTGCGCGGCCGCATCGATTATGCCGCTGTCAGCGACCGGGACTATTTCCGGGATCTGGGCACGGACCTTGGCGTGAGCAGCCAGGTGCAACTGGAGCGTCGGGGTGAGCTGCGTTATCGCACCGGCAATCTGGATGCCCGCCTCTGGGCGCAGAACTATCAGCGCCTGGATGAACGCAGCCTGCCGGCCTATCAGCGCCTGCCCGAGCTGGAACTGCGGTACACCGGCAGCAGCCCTGGGCTGCTGCAAACCAGCCTCTACAGCAGTTGGTCACGCTTTGAGCGCAGCCGCACCGCTTTGACCGGTATCAATGCCATCCAGGGAAATCGCCTGCACCTGGAGCCCCGGCTGCGGTTGCCGCTGGATGCTATCTACGGCTTTATGCATACCGAGCTGGGTTATCGCTACACCGCTTATGACCTTACTGATGTGCCTTCAGGTGTGGATGCCAGCCCCACCCGGCGCATTGCCCTGGCCAGCGTGGATGGGGGGCTTTTCTTTGACCGTCCGCTGCAGGCGCTAGGTCAAGAGTGGACTCAGACCCTGGAACCCAGGCTGTATTACCTCTATCAGCAGTACCGGGATCAGTCAGAGTTACCCAGGTTTGATGTCACGGCGCTGAATTTCAGTTTTTCCCAGCTGTTTCGTGACAACAGATTCGCTGGTATTGATCGCATTGGCGATGCCAATCAACTGTCGGTGGCAGTCACCAGTCGATTTCTGCGGGCGGATAATGGTCGCGAGCGGCTACGCGCCAATCTCGGCCAAATCCTGTACTTTGATGACCGTCGGGTAACCCGGGCAGGTGCGCCTACCCTGGCAGACCGCCGCAGCAACTCCGCCTGGGCGGGCGAACTGGTGGGCGGGCTTGGCCCGCATTGGCGAGCCCGCGCCAGCGCCCTCTGGAACCCTTATGATGGCGCCCTGGATGAATCTGCTGTGCACCTGCAGTACCGTGGTGACCGCCATCGTCTGGGGGACGGCGAAAAACTGTTGAACCTGGGGTTGCGCACCAGGCGCCAGGATGACCCCCTGGTGAAGCAGACCGAGGTCTCCAGTTACTGGCCCCTGGCAGCACGCTGGAGTGTGCTGGGCTACTGGCACTACGACCTGGAATACCAGCGAACCCTGGAGGGCTTTGCCGGTCTGGAATACAACGATTGCTGTTGGCGGGTACGGGTGGTGGGGCGGCGTCACTACCGGGTGCCTAATAGCCGTCTGCAGGATGAAGGCCGCAATCAGCGTGGTATCTACGTGCAGCTGATTTTCAAGGGCATGGCAGATGTGGGCGGACGTTTGGAGTCAATCATGGAGAACGGTATCCGCGGGTATCGGGCAGGAGATGTACATGGGTATTAGCAGGATGAGACTTAGCCGGATGAGACTTATCCGGATGAGACAGGGGGTTGGGCTGCTGCTGGCAGTGGCGCTGCTGGTGAGCGCGCCGGTACAGGCACTGCAGGAACTCGACCGTATTGTGGCACTGGTGGACGATGATGTGGTGCTGGCCTCGGAACTTCGTGCCCGCGCCGATGATATCCGGCAGCAGTTCCGGGCCGCCAATGCGCCGGTGCCACCGGATCAGGTACTGCTGGCCCAGGTGCTGGAG
>JBJHDG010000305.1:0-2993 GCA_050486425.1 Pseudomonadales bacterium
GGCAATGGGTGGGATTTCTGTTTACCACGCCCGTGGTTTTTTACTCCTCCGTGCCCTTCTTCCGCAATGCCTGGTATTCCCTGCGCGACCTGGTGCGTAAGGGTGGCAAGCAGTTGGGGCTGGCCATGGATGTCCCTGTGGCATTGGCCATCGCAGCCGCTTATCTGGCCAGTGTCTGGGCTACAGTCACCGGCACCGGTGAGGTCTACTACGACTCGGTCACCATGTTTGCCTTTCTGCTGCTGGGCGCCCGGTTTCTGGAACAAAGCCTGCGTCACCGATTGGCACGCTTTGATAACCTGCTGTCCATGTTGCCGGAGACCGTGCAACGCCAGCAATCCGGACAATTTGAGGATGTGCCGCTACGCCAGGTTAAAGCTGGCGATGTACTGTTGGTGCGTCCCGGCAGTCGTGTGCCGCTGGATGGGGAAATCATCAGCGGTAGCAGCGAGCTGGATGAATCCACCCTCACCGGCGAATCCGACCCGGTGCACAAGCAGCAGGGCGCACAGGTTTTTGCTGGCACTCTGAATCTGTCCCAACCCTTGCAGATTCGGGCCCTGGTACGCAGCACCGAGACCCGCATGGCCGCGATCCAACGCCTGGCAGAACGGGCATCCCTGGATCGTCCGGGGATAGTCGCGCTCACCGAACGCATTGCCAAAGTTTTCGTCATCGTTGTACTGGGAATTGCCGCCATCACCTACCTGGCCTGGTATCCGGTGGATCCACACAAGGCGCTCTGGAGCGCCATCGCAGTGCTGGTAGTGGCCTGTCCCTGCGCACTGTCATTGGCCACCCCCAGTGCCATTACCGCCGCCACTTTAGCGTTACGCCGTGCCGGCTTTATCGTCACCAAGGGCCATGTGCTGGAGCGCTTGGCACAGATCGATACGGTCATCTTCGACAAGACTGGCACCCTGACCACCGCTACCCCGTCCCTGCAACATATCGAGTTGCTGACGGACCCCACCATGGGCAGAAACCGCCAGCACTGCCTGAGCCTGGCACTGGCACTGGAACAGCAGGCCAGTCATCCCCTGGCCCGTGGATTTGCACAAAGCGGCGCCGAGCATGCGCAGCTGGTATTTACCCACGTCAATCAGCATCCAGGCGCGGGCGTGGAGGGGTACTGTCAGGGCCGTCACTACCGGCTCGGCAACGCTGCTTTCTGCAACCTGGCACAGGTTCCGGCAGCGGCGCACCTGACCCGCGTTTATCTCACCGAAGATGACCGGCCACTGTGCCACTTCGACTTCAGTGCCGGCCTGCGTAGCGATGCCATTGCCACCGTGCGGGCCCTGCAGGCGCGCAATCTGAAAGTACAGATCCTTACCGGTGATGCGGAAGCACCAGCTCAGGCCATCAGCCAGGCACTGGGCAAGGTGCAAGTACAGGCGCGCATGACGCCGGAAGCCAAACTGGCAGCGCTGCAACAATTGCAACAGCAGGGGGCCAGGGTCATTCTAATCGGCGATGGCATCAACGATGTCCCCGCACTCTCCGCGGCAGCCCTGTCGGTGGCACCCTTGGAAGCAACAGATCTGGCCAAGAACAGCAGCGATGCGCTGCTGCTCAGCAAAGGCCTGGCGCCGCTGGTAGCGGCCTTCCAGACTGCCGCCCACACCCGACGGGTGATCAGACAGAATCTGCTCTGGGCCTTTGCCTACAACATGTCCACCTTACCGCTGGCAGCACTGGGGCTATTGCCCCCCTGGATGGCCGCCGTGGGCATGTCAGCCAGTTCACTACTGGTGATGCTGAACTCCATGCGTCTGACACAGGGCAAAAGTGCACAGGATGCACCGACCAACCCTGCTCCTGCGGCCCCCATCAACCTGGGAGGTTTGGCATGGAAATCATGATCTTGATGGTGCCCATGACCATCGTGCTGGTGGTCATTGCAATCCTGGCATTCAACTGGGCAGTTGATGACGGGCAATATGAAGATGTGGACAAGGGCGCACATGAGGCCCTGTTCGGCGAAGATACGGATCAACAAGGGAGCTAGGGAAATTATGTCAGGCCTTACCGCAATAAAAATTCTTCTAAATCCGGTTGCAGGCTGGCAGGAGCTGGCAGCAACCGCCAAGGCGCCACTCCGACGCGGCCTGATCTATACGCTGGTACTGGCATTGATACCGGCGGTGAGCTGGTACTACGGGGTCACCCAGGTGGGCTGGCAAATTGATGAAGAACAGCGGCAGATGCTTACCGCTGAGAGCGCGCTCTATATCTGCGTACTGTTTTATTTTGCCACCGTCGCTGGCGTGCTTTTTATCAGCTATATGATTCACTGGATGGCGAAGACCTATGCTGCGGAGTCGAGCTTTGGCAAGGCCGTACTGATTGTGGCCTATACGGCAACGCCATTCTTCATTGGTGGTGTGCTTGGGCTTTATCCCTCGCTGTGGCTGGATCTGACGCTGGGTGTGCTGGTGGGTTGTTACTGCATCTACCAGCTCTATATCGGGGTCCCCATCGTCATGAACATCGCGCCGGAGCGGGGATTTCTCTTTGCCAGCGCGGTCGTGGCGGTGATTCTGATTGGGGTGGTCGCAGCCATGACCGCCACTATTATTCTCTGGGATTTCGGCATGGAGCCGGTCTACACCTACTAGCCGCAGGACCTACTAGCCACAGGATTAGCACCAGGCAACCCGCGGGCCGGAATCCAATCCGTCCGCGGGCACTCTGAGCCTTGCGCGCCTGCTACTTGATGCGCACCGTCAGCACGTCACAAGGGGCGCCATGCAGCACACCGCTGGCGGTGGAGCCCAGCAGTAGACCCAGGCCCTTGCGACCGTGGGTGCCCATAATGATCAGATCAGCGCCCAGCTCTTGGGCATTGCGCTTGATTTCCTGGGAGGGGATTCCGTGCGCCAGCAGCATGCGCTCTTTGGGCAGGTTCAGATTCCCGCCATGGCGCGCCAGATGCGCCTCAGCCTGGCGAATTACATCACGCTCAATCAGCGCAGCATCGGCAGACAGAG
>JBJHDG010000306.1:0-2960 GCA_050486425.1 Pseudomonadales bacterium
GTTCCGCCTGCCGCAGCGTATTCCCTATCAACTGGCCATGGAAATGGCGCTCTCGGGTGAACCTCAAAGTGCCGAGCGCATGCACAACCTGGGATTGGTGAACCGGGTGGCCGAGCCGGGTCAGGCAGTGGCAGTGGCACTGCAACTGGCGGAGCAACTCATGACCAGCGCGCCCATGGCCATGCAGGCCACCAAGGAAATCATTTTCCGCGCCACCCATGAAAGCTGGACGGATGAGCAGGGCTGGCTGAACCAGATGGAAATCGCCAATCCCGTGTTCCGTTCCGAAGATCGCACCGAAGGCCTGAAAGCCTTTGCCGAAAAACGTCCCCCGGTGTGGAAAGGTCGCTGACCCAAGGAGTGCCGTCGTGAAAGATCTGCGCATGTTCTATATCAATGGTGACTGGGTCACCCCCGAGAGCACCCGGGAACAACTGGTGATAGATCCGGCCACGGAAACCGCGGTGGCCCGCATCATTCTCGGTGATGAAGCCGATGTGAATCGGGCGGTGCAGGCCGCGCGCAATGCCTTCCCGGCCTGGGCCGCCAGCAGCCGGGATGAACGTATCGCCGTGCTTGGCCGCATCATGGGCGAATACCAAAAGCGCGCCGCGGATCTGGCGGCGGCCATTACCAGTGAAATGGGCGCACCGGCCTGGTTGGCACAAACTGCCCAGGTGCCGGTGGGCTTCGGGCATTTCCTGGAAACCTTGCGGTTGCTGAAAGATTTTCCCTTTGAGGAAACACTCGGCGGCGCCCTGGTACAGAAAGTACCCGTGGGGGTGTGCGCACTGATCACGCCCTGGAACTGGCCCATCAACCAGATTCTCACCAAGGTGCTGCCGGCCCTGGCCACAGGCAATACCATGATCTTAAAGCCGTCGGAAATCGCACCGCTGAGCGCCCATGTGCTGGCGGAGATTTTTGCTGCCGCCAATGTGCCAGCTGGCGTATTCAATCTGGTGGATGGCGACGGCCCTGGCGTGGGCACCCTGCTTTCCACCCATCCGGATATCGACATGGTGTCCTTTACCGGCTCCACCCGTGCCGGTGTACAGGTGGCTCAGGCCGCCGCTGCTACGGTGAAGCGGGTATCCCAGGAGTTGGGGGGCAAGTCCGCCTACATCGTGTTGCCGGATGCAGATCTGGAAAGCGCGGTACGCGACTGCGTCAACGCCCTGATGATGAACAGTGGCCAAACCTGTGTGGCACCCAGCCGGCTGCTGGTACCCAGCGCCTGGCATGCGGATGCCTGCGACATCGCCAAGGCCATTGCCGAAGAAACCCCGGTGCTGGATCCCCATGCGCCCATGGCGCTGCGCGAGGACGGCAAGCCGGTGCGCGGCATCGGCCCACTGGCCAATCGCGCCCAGTTCGAGAAAGTGCAAGCACTGATCGAAACCGGCATCGCCGAAGGTGCCACCCTGCTCAGCGGCGGACCGGGCCGCCCTGATGGCTTTGAGCAAGGCTACTTCGTCAAACCCACCGTCTTTGGCAATGTGCACAACGACATGACCATAGCCCGGGAGGAAATTTTTGGGCCTGTGGTATGCATCCTCAGCTATGAGGATGAAGCCGATGCGGTGCGTATCGCCAACGATACCCGCTATGGCCTGGCCGGATATGTGCGTGGGGGTGATCCGGAACATGCCCGCGCGGTGGCGCGTCAGCTGCGCACCGGTGCAGTGTTCGTCAACGGCGCCAGCACCAACTTCGCCGTCCCCATTGGTGGCTTCAAGCAATCCGGCAATGGCCGGGAATGGGGCGTCTACGGTTTTGAGGAGTTTCTCGAGCTGCAGTCCATCGTTGGCTAGGCGCAGCAAACTTACTAGACTCGGCTCTCCATTAGGGGAGCCGAGTCATGCCAGCAGAAATTCTCACCGAAGTTCGCGACCACATCCTGATCATCACCATCAACCGGCCGGAAGCCCGCAACGCCATGAACAAGCCCATGGCCGTGCAGCTGGAAGCTGCGGTGGACCGGCTGGAGGCTGATCCGGACTTGCGTCTGGGCATCCTCACCGGCGCCGGCGGTTATTTCTGCGCTGGTCAGGATCTGAAGGAAGCCGCCACCGGCAGCTCCTCCCGTACCGACAAGCGCGGCGGCTTCGGCATCACCCGACTGCCACCCACCAAGCCCATGATCGCTGCCGTGGAAGGCCCGGTGCTGGCTGGCGGCCTGGAACTGGCGCTGTCCTGCGACCTGCTGGTGGCGTCCAGCGCCGCCACTTTCGGCTTGCCGGAAGTAAAGCGTTCGCTGACCGCCATCGGCGGCGGCCTGATCCGTCTGCCACGCCGCATTCCCTATCAAATTGCCATGGAGCTGGCCCTGACTGGCGATGCCCAGAGCGCCGAGCGCATGTATCAGGTGGGTCTGGTCAACCGCCTGACGGAACCTGGCGCTGCCCTGACGGGGGCCTTGGCCCTGGCCGCCCAGATCATGGCCAATGCGCCGCTGGCGGTGCAGGCCAGCAAACAGATCATCAGCCGCAACATCTATGAAGGCTGGAGCGATCATCACGGCTGGGATCTGCAGACCCCCATTGCCGATCCGGTCTCCAGATCCGCCGATCGCAAGGAAGGCCTGGCCGCATTTGCCGAGAAGCGGCCACCGAACTGGCAGGGCAAGTAGCAGCATCCCAGGTCTGGGGTACAATCCGCGCTTTGCCGCTGGCCAGCTTCGGAGTACCCCATGACCATCATCAAGCAGGAAGATCTGATTCAGAGCGTTGCCGACGCCCTGCAATTCATCTCCTACTACCATCCGCTGGATTTTATCCGCGCCATGCGCAAAGCCTGGGAGCAGGAAGCCTCGCCGGCGGCCAAGGCCGCGCTCACCCAGGTACTGGTGAACTCACGCATGTGCGCCCTGGGCAAGCGTCCCATCTGCCAGGACACCGGCATTGTCATCGCCTTTGTGGAAGTGGGCATGGACGTGCGCTGGCAAGGCACCCTGAGTG
>JBJHDG010000307.1:0-2957 GCA_050486425.1 Pseudomonadales bacterium
GTAGTGCTCCAGCTTCATACGCTGCAGGCTGATGAAGGCCGTTTCCGAGCTGGAGAAGAACCCGGACAGGACCAGCAGACCGATGAGGATCGCGACGTAGTACTCCATCGTTGCTCAGACAGCTCCTTCTCCTGGACGGAAGGTGATAGCGCCGGCTGCTGGAGAAAGCCGGAGGAATGGCGATACCGTAGGCACCGTAGCCGTACAGATACAAGGGTGCGCTGCCATCCAGTGCCAGGTCCCGGCGCCGCACCACCGAGATGGGAATCAGGGTGCCGTCGGCAGTGGGTGCCTGCAACCGCTCGCAGCAGTACGCCTCGGCGTCATAGCCACTGGGTATTTGCTGGGTTTTTCGCAGCTGCAGCGTACGTGTGCTCAGCTCATAGTCATAGACGCTGCGGGGCTGTACCAGCGAACTGTAACTGATGCGGAGCTGCGAGGCGGCAAACTCCATATTGGTACCCAGGCTGGTTTCATAGGCGGCATCCGGAAAGTGGATGTAATGTTCTTCGCCCTGGTAGTTGCGAATGCGGATCTGATCCAGACCCTCCACACGTTCGTTAATGACCAAATAGTCGGCAAAGCAGGTGAGATCACACAGATAGTGATCGTCACTGCCAGGAATCAGTGTTTGCCAGTGTGGCCGATCCGGGTTATCGATGGGTGTTCGCAGCAGACTGAAATTCTTATGCGTGTGATTGCTGAGCAGGTAGAACCACTGGCCGCAGTGATCCAGTTGATACTCCTGGCCCTGAATACGCGGTGCCACTCGCCGGGGTGCAGCAGTCGGTACATCGGCTGATATCAACCATAACTCTGTGGTGACATGATCGCCGGCGCTGATTTGGATATAGGCATCGGACTGGGTCTTGCCCAGACCAAGAAAATATGCCGGATCTTCCTCCTGATATACCAGGGCGGCATCCGCCAATGGATCACCCAATTGATGGCGCCAGACTTGCCAGGGGCGCCAGTTGTCGGTAACGCCCAGGAAAAACACCGTGCGACTGTCTGCAGCCCAAACCGGGGCGTCACGGGTGTCCGGAATTTGGTCTGGCAACAGTTCGCCGCTGATCAGATCGCGAAAGCACACCTGATAACGTTCGTCACCACTGATGTCCTGGGCCCAGGCAAGATAACGGCCGTCCGGGCTGACGCTGAATCCCCCGAGATCAAAGTAGTCGTGATTGGCAGCCAGTGCTGGTTCATCCAGGATGACCTGCACTTGATCCGGCGCCTGTTTGGGCCAGCGGCGCCAAACTCGATATTGTGCCTCGGGCGCAAAGACCCACTGGTAACAGTAGTCGCCTTCGGTATAAGGCACAGAGGTTTCAGCGGGATCCAGGCGCGCCTTGAGCTCCTGAAACAGTGCATTGATCAATGGTTCCTGTTCGCCACGCCAGGCGGCAAAGTGTTCATTTTCCGCCTGCAAATACGCCAGAATTTCGCCATCCCGCACCTGCGGATAGGCCGGGTCGCGCAACCAATGATAGGGGTCTTCATGGAGCTGACCGTGGAGCAGGCGTTGCACGGACTTGGCTGGAGCAAAGGGCGGCGTGGACAGGGGCATATTGCTTTCGATCAGGCACAGGGGTGTGCAAAGATGTAGCATGTCGGCTTTCGCTGCAACCCGAGGATCCCTGCCACCATGGTGGACTTCAATGCGCTTGACGATCATTCCCTGGCCGATCCATTGCCCGCGCACCCGTTCGATCTGATTGCCACCTGGCGTGCTGATGCGGCGGGTCTTGGGCTGCATAACCCGGACGCCATGGTGGTATCCACTGTTGGTGATGATGGCGCCCCCAGATCCCGTACCGTGCTCTGTCGAGGCTTTGAGGCTCAGCCCGGCGCCGTGCGCTTTTACACCAACCGACTCAGTGAGAAGGGCCGCAATCTCAGCGCCCACCCCCAGGCCAGCGCATTGTTTTACTTTGATGCGCTGGCGCGCCAGATCATTCTGGTGGGTGATGTGGAACATACCTCCGAGGAAGATTCGGATGCCTATTGGGCGGGGCGTCCCAGGGCTTCACAAATAGCAGCCTGGGCCAGTGCCCAGAGTGAGCCCATTAGCTCCAGGGCGGCGTTGGTGGAAAAACTCTATGCCATGGCGGCAAAGTTTGGTGGCCTTGAAACTGGCGATCCGGTGCCGCGGCCACCGCACTGGGGCGGCTATCGTATCCTGGCGCGGCGGATTGAGCTTTGGGTGGGTGCACCCGGCAGGGCGCATGACCGGGTGCGCTGGCAGCGCACCGGATTGCAGGCACCCTGGCAGGCGCTGCGGCTGCAGCCTTAGAGAGGAGCACCAGCATGGAACTCAGACGCTTGGGTAACAGTGGCTTGAAGGTGTCGGCGGTGGGTCTTGGCTGCAACAACTTCGGCATGCGCCTGGACGCGGTCGAAACCAGAGCCGTGGTGGATGCTGCGCTGGATCAGGGCATTACGCTGTTGGATACCGCTGATGTTTATGGCAATACCCGTAGCGAGGAATTTTTGGGGCAGGCCCTGCAAGGCAAGCGGGATAAGGTGGTGCTGGCCACCAAGTTTGGTATGGGATCCTCGGAGATTGGCCATGCTGGTTCCCGTCGTTACATCATGACGGCGGTGGAGGACAGTCTGCGCCGCTTGCAGACCGACTATATAGATCTGTACCAGATTCACCGGCCGGATCCGCAGACGCCCGTCGACGAAACTCTGCGGGCGCTGGATGATCTGGTGCGACAAGGCAAGGTGCGCTACATCGGTTGTTCCAACTTTGCCGGTTGGCAAATTGCAGACGCACATTGGATTGCCCGCCGGGACAGCCTGCACCACTTTGTTAGTGCACAGAATCAATATAGCCTGCTGGAGCGCGGTATCGAGGTCGAAGTGCTGCCAGCTCGTCATGTACGTCGCGGCCGCCATGCCGACCGCCGCGAACGCGAAGCCGACGAGCATGACCGCGGGCAGGGCCAGCA
>JBJHDG010000308.1:0-2955 GCA_050486425.1 Pseudomonadales bacterium
ACGTGCTCGTTGTCAGCAGCAATACGTAGCACAGGAGACTGGCAGGATGGCGGCGCCGATGAGAGATAATTGCGCTGATCAGCATGCGAAATACTCCTGATCGACCTGTGTGAGTAGGCCCAGATTAAATCCCGACATGATTTTTGTGAACTGCTGCAAATAAATCGAACGGCCTGGGAGCGCCATCACATTTTTAGCCTGCTATCCTGCGTCGGTTTGCGCAAATGGCTCACAAGATCATACAACTTTGCAGGGTTATGGGCGCCGGTAGTCGCTAGCATGGCCAGAGCTTGCGCCGTTGCAGTTACACGCTGCTTGCTGAAAGCAGGCCAACAATAAACCAGATTGGCGTCAACGAGCTTGTCGTCAGCCATGTCAAAAATAACAGCAGACGAAGTATGTCCGGCCATAATTCTCTGGAGCAACAATTCTATATTCGCCTGGCATTGTGGCTGACGCTGCTGGCCATCTGCGCGGCGTTGCCGTTTGCCACATACCAACTTTTGTTCGGAGACATCATTGTTTCCATGGCGGCCTATGGCATTGTGATTGCACAGAGCCTGGTGGCGCTCTATTTGCTGCGAGGTGGTTCCGGCCACATTGGTGTTCATCTGCTCGCCGTCAGCTATACCGCAGGTACTATCGCGGTGATGCTACTAACGCCTTCCTATGGCCATTACTGGCTGTTCCCTGTAGTGGTGGCCAACTTTTATATCCTGCCGCTACGCTCGGCAGTAACATTGAATCTGATTATCTTTGCGGCCAGCGTGCCCATGCTCTGGTGGTCATTCGAAATCGGTTCCCGCTATTTGGCAAATCTGACCATGGTGGGTGTATTCGGATTTGTTTTTTCCAAACAGATTCGCAAGCAACAGGATGTGTTGAACCAAATGGCCATGGTGGACGTCCTGACTGGTGTGGCAAATCGGCGCGCCCTGGATGCAGAATTGCAGCGCATTACCGAGGAACGCCGCTATGGTGCGCGAGCGGCCTTGATCATGTTCGATCTGGATGGATTCAAAGGCATCAATGACAAGTACGGTCACAGTGTGGGGGATGCGGTCATTTGCCGAGTCGCGAATCTCGTCAAGACCCGCATCCGGGCGTCAGACCAACTGTACCGATATGGCGGTGAAGAGTTCGTGATCGTGTGTCGCCATCAGAACGTGGATGAGGCGGCCGGATTGGCGGAGAACTTGCGAGAGATGCTGGTGCGCAATGTGCATCCCACCGCAGGACTGGTGACGGCATCCTTTGGCGTGGCGGAATGGCATCAGGGTGAGCGCCTGGAGAGTTGGCTGGGACGTGCGGACGCCATGCTTTACAGGGCCAAGCATGATGGCCGCAATCTGGTGCGGATTGATCCGGCGCCGGATCCGGCCCTGGTGGAAAAGGTCAGATTTTTGCCGCGCTCCGATCGGCGCAGTCCCGCAAAAGACAAACCCGGCCTGGGTGTGGATTCCTGAGTTCGGTGGCCAGGCCGTGCGCTGCTCAGTCGTGGCGCAAAGCTTCGATGGGATCCAGGCTGGCGGCGCGTTGCGCCGGCCAGAGCCCAAAAATAAGCCCTATGGCAATGCTGAAGGTCGCCGCCATGGTCACGGCCTGGGGTGAAATATAGACGCCAAAGCCACTGAGTTTTGCCAGCCCAATTGCACCCAATCCCCCCAGCACAATGCCCAACATGCCGCCCAGCAGGCTGAGGGTGAGTGACTCGATCAGGAACTGCAGCATGATATTGCCCTTGGTGGCACCCAGGGCCTTGCGAATACCGATCTCCCGGGTGCGTTCGGTGACTGACACCAGCATGATGTTCATGATGCCGATGCCGCCCACCAGCAGCGAGACGCCGGCGATTGATGCCAGCAGGTAGGAAAAGATTTCGGTGGCCTGGGCGCGCATTTCCAGAATTTGGCGCCGATTCAGAATCATGAAATCGTTATCGGCACCGGGGCGGATGCCATGCTCGCGACGCAGCACGCGCTCTATTTCCACCATGCCCTGTTCCAAGGTGGCGCGGGGGTCCACCTGGACCACGATGGTGCTCAAGCGATCGCTGCCCAGCAGACGATGCTGGGCGGTTTGAATAGGGATGAAAATTTGATCGTCCGGGCTGGGCCCAGGGCCTATGGCCGCACCTCGGCTATCGAAGATGCCGATAATCTCGAACGGCATATTGCCGATGCTGATGGATTTTCCCAGCAGCAGTTCGGGCGCATCTCCCAAGGCATCAGGTACACCAGCACCGAGCACGGCCACGCGCCGTCGCGCCGCATCATCGCCCGGCGTAAACATACGTCCGTAGTGCAATTCAGCCATATGCACATCGGCATAGTTGGGTGCTGTGCCAATCACCTGCAGCCAGGCATTGCGTGCGCGGTGTTTCACCTGTCGGCCTGATTGCAACTCCGGTACTACAGCTACCAGCAACTCTGCATCCCGAACCAGCGCATCGGCATCCGTGGTGCGTAGTGACAGCCGTTGATTCGACGCCACGCCACGCATAAAAGATTGGCCCGGCATGATGTTCAGCAGATTCGCACCCATCTGATCAATCTGCGCATCAATGGCGCGTTGGGCGCCTGAGCCCACGGCCACCATGGCGATCACAGCGGCCACGCCAATGATGATGCCGAGCATGGTCAGCAATGCGCGCAGCAGGTTGGCTCGGATGGAGCTCAGGGCGACCCGCAGGGTTTCAAGATAACTCATGGGCTTATCTGCTGTTGCGCTGACCCGACATGCCGGGAATGCCACCCGTCATCTGGTTGATACGCTGGTTGAACATCTGTTGGCTGCGCTGCAGGCTGGCGCTGGGCAGCACATACACGGCTTCACCCGGGTTCAGTCCACTCAATATCTCCGTGTAGTCCAGGTCCGTGATGCCGGTTTCCACCAAGCGTGCTTCTACTGCCGTGGCAGTCTGCACAAACACAAGGTAACGACCACCCATCTGAG
>JBJHDG010000309.1:0-2951 GCA_050486425.1 Pseudomonadales bacterium
GCCACCAGATCGCTTTCCACTTGCGTTGGCTGGTCCGAACTGGCCGCCTGATATTTGGCCCACCAGGCACCATCGCCAAACTGTTCTTCGGCCAGCCACTGATAAGCAAGTTCGGCTTCCCGGCGGCGACCGCCAATGCTCAACGCCATGGCGGCTTCCACATGGTTCCAGGGATCTATGTGGCCGCCTTCAAACCAGGGAATGGCACCGTTGGGTTGTTGCAACGAACGGATGTAGTCCACCGTGGTGGTGAAATATTGCGCAGGGAATTGGCCCTTGCTGACGTGAAACTGCTTCAACGCGCACCTCGCACAAAGTACATCACCACACTTTTGCCGATCAGAGGATTCAGCAGGGTTTCCAACAAGCGGGTGATGGCCGGTGCCTGCATCAAGTCCCAAACCAGAAAGCGGTGATAGGCCTGTACCAGCTTTGAGGTTTCGGCGTTGCGCCACAGCAGGCAGCGCAGCCACCAATACGGCGAGTGCAGGGCGTGGGCCCAGTGCTTGCCGTAGCAATGCATGCCCAGGGCTTCCACGGTACGTTGCAATTGCCGCGCCTTGAAAATGCGAATGTGTCCACCTTCGGCTTGGTGGTAGGCGGCGGACAGCTGCCAGCACAACCACTCGGGTCCAAATCTGGGTACGCTGATGGCCAACAGGCCGCCGGGTTTCAGTACGCGCTTGATTTCCTGCAGCGCGCCCTGGTAATCCGGCAGATGTTCCAGCACTTCCGAGCAGATCACCTTGTCGACGCTGGCATCGGCAAAGGGTAACGTCATGGCGCTGCCGCGCACAAAACTCACCTGCTTGCGCGGGTTCTGTTGATCCATGTCTGCAAAGCGGGTTTGCGCCGTTTGCAGATCGGTGGCACCCAGATCCAAGCCTATGGCGTGCAACCGGATATTGGTGCCACTGAGCAGATAGGCACTGAGCGTATGTCGGCCTTCACCACAACCCACATCCAGAACCAAATCGCCGTTTTCCAGTTGGAAGCGGCGAAAATCAATGGTTTCAAAGCCCATGCTGTTGCTGGATGCCGGCGAGATAGATTTGGCTGATGCTCAGTGCGGCGCGGTGCCAGCTGAAGTTCGCCTGGATGTGTTGGCGACCACGTTTTGCCAGCCGCTGGCGTTCAGCATCATTCTCGATAAGGTGCTGGATTGCCTGGAACAGGGCTTCGGGATCCCTGGTGGGCACCACCAGGCCGGCATCGCCCACCACTTCCGGCAAGGCGCCACCATCCGTGCTGACCAGCGCTACTTCGCAGGCCATGGCTTCGCCAGCCGGCAAGCCAAAGCCTTCGTATTCCGAGGGCACCACCGCGATACCGGCGCGGGCATAGAGGCCACGGATCTGGTCGGTGCTCAGATCAAAGTGATTTTCGATATGCGGTTGCAACTTGAGCTTTTTGATCAACGTCAGCGTGCTGCCGTCTTCCTTCAGCTTGCCGATGATGATGAGTTTGATATCGGGATAGATATCAGCCAGTTTGCGCAGGGCATGCAGCAGATAACGCGTGCCTTTTAAGGGTTGATCAGCGCTGGCGGTGGTGATCAGTGTGCACGGATTGGATTGCGCGTCAGGTTCCGGTCGGAAAACATCCAGATCAATACCGCAGTGCACCACCTTGATCCGTTCCGGATCCACAGCGAATGCGGTGCTGATATCGCGCTTGGAGCATTCGCTGACCGTCATGATCAAGGGCAGCTGTTTGGCCACCTTGGTTTGCATGCGTAAAAACGTATGCCAGCGCTTGATCAGCAGTTTCAGGCGCAGACTTTCCGCTGCGGCCACGGCGATATCCCGGTCCCGGGTAATGGGATGATGGATGGTACCCACCAATGGGTAACCCATCTCCATAACCTCCAGCAGGCCGTAACAGAGGCTCTGGTTGTCGTGAATGATGTCGTAGTGAGGACGCTGCTTGCGCAAATAATTGGCCAGCCGGCGGCCGTAGGCGTAGGGCTCGGAGAATCCGCCGGTGAGCATGGAGAAGTACTCCACCAGATCGGCCCAGGATAAAAAGTGCCAGGGCCGCAATGCCAGGGCGTGGTGCCGCTTGGCAAACAAATTCAGCCCGGGCAGTTTGATCAGACCCACCCTGGGATCCAGCTCCGGATAAGGTTCGCCGGAGATCACATCCACCTGATGCCCCAGATCCACCAGGGCCTTGGACAGATACTTCATGTAGATACCCTGGCCCCCACTGTAGGGATTGCTGCGATAGCTCAGCAGCGCGATCTTCAGTGGTTTAACCAGCGGCGCGACGGTTGCCGGCGTCAGGATTTCTGCCTGCGCAGTGTCAGCGTTCAGGGCCAGACGGCCTGTTTCAAGGGAAGCGGATTCCATGCTGTGTCACTAGGTTGGGGGATGCCGATGCTGGCAGCGCTGCAACAGGCGGCCGGCCGCTCCAAAAACGGCAAAGTTTACTGTGTTAACACTGGGTTTTACAGGGGCGGCCGGAATCAGCCGCCGTTCTGGGCCGCCAGATGGGGTGGGGGCATGCGGTCGCTGGCACGGCGGCGGTATTCCACCTGGGATTCGCTGCGCTCACGCCGCTCCGGCCCGTGGGTGGGTTCGAACTGCTGTTCACTGTAGATATGGTGAAACAGATTGGCCACCCAGGTTTGGCCATGCTGAGTACGCCGCAGAAAGCGCAGGCCTTCAGAGATATAAGGCCGCACGCTGGTGAAGAAAAAGGTGGGGTACTTGCTGCGCAGATCCGCCGGGTTATCAAAGCCCATGCGCGAGGCGTCGCCGGTTTCGTTCAATTCGGAAAACAGCCGCGGCAGCTTCTGGATGTAGAGCGGATCGGCCATTTGCCCGATCAGGTCCGCCGCCCGCACCAGGCCACTGATACTGGCAGTCTGCTGATAATGGCTTTCAGTGGGCACCGGGAAACGGGTGAGCTCGATGTGCGCGCAGATGGCATCCACATCCACCATGGGC
>JBJHDG010000310.1:0-2929 GCA_050486425.1 Pseudomonadales bacterium
AAACCAAGAGGCTTATCGGGAAGCCCTGGAGGCTATGCGTTATCTATGGGATTTGCTGGATCTATCCACCGCCGACAATCTTGCGCTGCATATCGGCAATCTGCTGTGCGAGTGCGAGGAACATTACTACCAGCAGCTGCTGGATCAGGGCCAACAAACCGAGCTGCCTTACCCACCCGTATATGCACCACTGCAAACCACCTGGCGCGCACTGGCGCTGGTGCGCGCTGAACCGACACCGCCGCCAGCAGAAAATGATCAATATCAATTGCAGGATGCCCACTGGTATATACAGCTGACGTCCACCAATGTGCTGCTGGGCAATCCCAATCACCTGGTGCTGATGCTGGAAAATCTGCTGCGCAACGCCCAATACTTTGCCGCCCGTCGCGGCTATAAATCCGCCTTTGCACCGGTGGCGGTGCTGCTGCATGAAGAGGCCGGACATGCCTGCTTCCGCATCTACAACCGCGGCCCTCATATCAAGGAGGAAGACCGGCCGAACCTGTTTCAATTGGGCTTCTCCACGCGCAAAGCCAAACAGCATCAGGGCCGTGGCTTGGGGCTGTATTTTGTCAATCAAATCGTGCTCGGCTACGAAGGCCAGATCAGTGTGCGCAACATCCACACCGCAGAAACCCTGTATGCCATTCGGCTGGCGCTACGCAGCGGCGAAGTCTCCACGCGCATGGTGCAAGTCCGGTTGATGGATGGTCAGCCCCAGTGTGAGCTGAAAGATCAGCAGCTGGCCCCAGCCCTGGACTGGGAGGTAGCCAGCGCCATCGACAGCATCGAAGTCACCGCCACCGACACCGGCGAGACCCAGCGCCTGGAACTGACTGCGGATGAATCCCGCCAACAGTATTTTGATCCCGCCCACCCGGAGCGCCCACATTGGCGCCTGAGCTGCCACGGCAAACGCGGTAAGCAAGTGCTGGAATTCGAGCCCCTGGATATCAGCGGCGTGGAGTTCGTGGTGCGACTGCCCACTGCCCAGTGCCGTCTGGAGAACAGCGAGCTGCAAACCGACGATATTGATGCCCAGGTACAGGCTCTGGAGGCCCGCTTTGCCGCCCAGGCCCAAATCAGTGCGGATTTGTAGGCGGCACCTCGCCAAGGTTTTGCTACACTCGCCGGCTTGACTTTGGCCTGCTCCCATCAGTAACGAGGCTCCTATGGCAACACCTGATGCATTCCGCAATCTTTTCTCCATTCAGGGCAAAGTGGCCCTGGTCACCGGTGGTTCCCGTGGTATCGGCGAAATGATTGCCGCCGGCTTTCTGGCCAACGGCGCCAAGGTCTACATCAGCTCCCGCAAGGCCGATGTCTGTGATGACACCGCCAAGCGCCTGGCTGATACCTATGGCGGTGAATGCGTCTCCCTGCCAGCCAACCTGTCGGAATTGGACGGCATCAACAAGCTCGTGGCGGAGCTGTCGGCGCGAGAATCCAAGCTGGATATTCTTATCAATAACGCCGGTGTGTCCTGGGGCGCGAAGCTGGAAGAGTTTCCTGAGCTGGGCTGGGACAAGGTCATGGACACCAATGTGAAAGGCGTGTTCTTTCTCACCCAGCAACTGGTGCCCCTGCTGAAGGCGGCGGGCAGCGCCGAAGATCCGGCGCGTGTGGTCAACGTAGGCTCCATCGATGGTCTGCGGGTGCCGCGCATGAACACCTTTTCCTACAGCACCTCCAAAGCTGCGGTGCATCACCTCACCCGGGTGCTGGCAGCACATCTGGTGCGGGATCACATCATCTGCAACGCCATTGCCCCCGGACCCTATCCCACCTACATGCTCAGCACCGGCGTGGGCGGCCGTGGTGATGTGGATGCGGTGGATTGGCAAGCCCTGGGCAAAGCCAACCCCCGGGGTCGGGTTGGCACACCGGAAGATATCGCCGGCATGGCCATCTTCCTGTGTTCCCGCGCCTCCGCCTTTACGGTGGGTGAAGTGATCAGCACCGACGGCGGCTCCATTCTGCGCTAAGCACCACCGCTAGGCGCCCACAAACTGCTGCAGATGCGCCGGCAGCGGCGTCTCCGCAGCCAGCTGTGGACAGGGCTGCAGCGGTCCTGCCTGCAAGCGCAGCGGCAACACACCGGCCCAGATTGGCAACGCATAGTCCGCTGCCGCATCAGAGGGCGGGCCAGTACGAATCTTTGCGGCAGCTTCGCGAATGTCAAAGCGCACCACCTGGGTCGCCGCCAATTCCTTGGGATGGTAGGGGCGCAGTGTGGGCAGCCGCCCCGGCGTGAGATGCTCCATCAGTGCATCCAGCCCCAGGCGATGCTCTGCACCAACAACCAACTGCGCCTGACCATAAAGCACCGCCGAGCGATAGTTCATGGAATGGTGAAAAGCCGAGCGCGCCAGCACCAGGCCATCGATCAGCGTGACACTGACGCAAGCCGTCTGACCGTCACAAAGCGCCTGCAACATGGCGTTCTGCAAATGGCCATGGAAATAGAGCGCGTCATCCACGCGGGCATAGGCCGTGGGCAACACCCTGGCCTCACCGGCCATCACAAAAGCCACCTGACAGATCAGCCCCGCATCCAAGATGGCGTGAATCCGTGCCACGTCATAGTTGGCTCTTTTGCTGCCACGCTGGATGTGGCTGCGATTGGTATCGGTCTGCATGTAGGCGCGCTCACTCAAAGTGCAACTGGCCTGCAGTCTGGCCCGGCAATTGGTGCTGTTAAAGTGCCAATTTATGCGCTATAGATAGAGCCAATTTCCCAGCCAGCCACCCGGAGCACGCCATGAACCCGGATATCCACGCCGACTGGTACAGCACCCTGGAATCTCCCGTTGGCACCCTGTGGCTATTTGCCACCCCAAAGGGGCTTTCCGGGCTGGATATGCTGGATCAGGGTGCAACGCCACGATTGCCGGCTGCAGCGCGCCGGGATGACCAGCGCCTGCAG
>JBJHDG010000311.1:0-2925 GCA_050486425.1 Pseudomonadales bacterium
ATCCACGATGGCGTAATACAACCGGCGCTGCATCTTGTCAGCCAGGTGGAAGGCCATATTGTCCCGCAGATAATCGAAACCGAACTCGTTGTTGGTGCCGTAGGTGATGTCGGCGGCATAGGCGGCGCGCTTTTCATCCGGGTGCTGACCGTTTTGGATGACCCCCACGCTGAGCCCCAGAGCTTCATAGACAGGGCGCATCCACTCCGCATCCCGGCGCGCCAGGTAATCGTTGACGGTCACCACATGCACGCCTTCACCCGGCAGTGCATTCAGGTACGCCGGCAGAGTGGCCACCAGGGTTTTACCCTCACCGGTGCGCATCTCGGCGATGCGCCCATTGTGCAAAGTGATGCCGCCGATCAACTGCACATCATAGGGCCGCAAACCCAGTGCCCGCTCCGCGGCCTCCCGGGCCACGGCAAAAGCTTCCGGTAGCAGCTCATCCAGCGTTGCCCCTGCTGCCAGGCGCTGGCGGAACTCTTGGGTTTTCTCCCGCAGCTCGGCATCGGACAACGCCTTGGTGGCCGGTGCCAGGGCATTGATGGCGTCCACCAACGGCGCCATACGCTTGAGTTCACGGTCGTTACGGGTACCAAAGACTTTCTTTAAGACTGCAGTAATCATGCTTGAACTGTGTCGACGCTTGGAAAGGGGCGCAGTTTAGCGCGTTTCGCGTTGGGATGAGACAGGGGCGCAACAACCCGCTCCCCAGCTGGGCTGGCACCTAACAACAATCGATCAGTGAGTGCTAACTCTGGCGGGACCGGGCGATATAACGCCGCGGATCTATGGGACGACCATCCTTGAGCACTTCGAAATGGACATGGGGACCTGTGGCCCGGCCACTGCTGCCGATGCGGGCAATGACATCGCCCTTCTTCACCACATCACCCACCTGTACCAGGATCTCGCTGTGGTGGGCATAACGGGTGACATAGCCGCCGCCATGGTTGATTTCCACCAGCTTGCCGAAGCCGCCGCGGTGGCCTGCAAACACCACCACGCCACCACCCACGGCCACCACGTTGCCGCCTTCAGGGCCGGCAAAGTCCACCCCGGCATGCCAGGCCATGCGGCCGGAGAAGGGATCGGCTCGACGCCCAAAGCCGGAGGACATCCAGCCCCGTTCCACCGGACGCCCGGCAAGACTCACCTCATTGCTGAATCTGCGCTGGGCGAGCAGGGATTCCAGCACCGCCAGCTCCATTTCCCGGGTCTGTAGCTGGGCGGCCAACTGCTCCACCGCCGAGGCGTAGAGCAGGCTGTCGCCCGCAGTTTCATCCAGATCTTCCGGACCACCCACTGCAGCCGGCTGATCAAAGCGGAATTCATCCCGATCCAGCGCGGCCATCTCGGTGAGGCGTTCACCCAGGGCTTCCATGCGCAGGAGGCGGGCCTGCATTTGTGCCAGGCGCCTGCCCACGGCATTAACCTCAGCCCGGGTCTGGGCCTGCAACTCTTCAATCTCATTACGCTGACGATCCAGCCGGCTTTGCCAGCTGTTGATGACTTGGGCGGGCAGCAGATCCTGGGAGAGATAACGCTGGACAACATAGGCGGTGGTGCAAAGGCCAATGACCAGCAAGCAGGCCAAAACGGCCACCAGGGCATTGGGGATGGCCAGGGTCTCCGCCCTGCCCTTGTGCTCTCTAAAGAGTATGATCTGCATCAGCCGTTCCACCCATCATGGATTCTTATGTCTGACCTCGATGTCCAGGGCATCCCGCCAACCTCGGGGCCCAACAGGACCCATAAAAAAAAGATAGACCAACATCTGGCCTATGGCACAGGAAGGCGCCGCAGCACACTTTCCCAACTGCTGCGAACGGCCAGCCTGCGTGAAGCCTGGACAGCTCAGGTGCGCGCTCTGCTCCCGACAGAGGTAGCGCCACACGTGGATGTCGCCAGCCAGCAGGATGGTCTGCTCAGCCTGCACGCAGACAGTGCAGCCTGGGCCACCCGCCTGCGCTTTCTGGTGCCAACCCTACTGCCCAGACTGCGCCCGTTGGCGGATTTCGCCGGGGTCAAGGACATCCGAATACGCGTGGCACCGAACCTTACCCAGGGCGACGCCACAATGGAAGCCCCCGCCGTCAATCAGCCGCCATCACCACCGGATGCCCGCAGCCTGCAGGCACTCGCCGACAGCCTGGAGTATGACCAGCTCAAAGCGGCCATTCTGCGACTCGCCCAGCATGCCGGGCCGCGACCTGGCGCACAGTCTGGGGAATCAGCGGAGTAAGCCGTGCAACAATCGGGCCAAAGGCCCCAAAAGCCTTGACAAAAAGCCTCAACCAAAAGCGGGCTGGGCAAAGGAAACCGGCGCTGCGGCCCCGGTGCTCTCGAAGGTCACCAACTCATAGGCCTCCGGGGTCGCCAGCAGTTTGCGCAGCAGCGCATTATTGGCCTGGTGACCGGACTTGTAGCCGGAAAAGGCGCCGATCAGGCTGTGGCCCAGCAGATAGAGGTCGCCCACCGCATCCAGGATCTTGTGTTTGGCAAACTCATCCTCCTGGCGCAGGCCCTCAGCATTCAGGATCTGCTCATCGTCCACCACCACGGCGTTGTCCAGGCTGCCGCCCTGGGCCAGCTGCATGGCCTTGAGCTGCTCCAGCTCACGCAGAAAACCAAAGGTGCGGGCCCGGCTCACTTCCTTGACGAAGGTGGTGCTGGAGAAGTTGATAACCGCCGTTTTGCTGTGGCGCTGAAATACCGGATGGTCGTAATGCAGGGTGTATTCCATACGGAAGCCGTCATAGGGCCGCAGGCTGACTTTCATATCGTCCTGGCTGTAACTGACTTCCTGCTTGATGCGGATAAAGCGCTTGGGTGCCGCCTGCACCTGGATACCCGCTGACTGCACCAGAAACACAAAGGGTGCGGCACTGCCATCCATGATGGGCAGCTCGGGACCACTGACTT
>JBJHDG010000312.1:0-2913 GCA_050486425.1 Pseudomonadales bacterium
CATGCTGTACATGATGACCGGCACCCTGAACCTGGCCGATATGGCAGTGCGCCTGGCCGATGTCAGTGCCACCAAGCCACTGATGGTGGCCGCCGGCTTTATTACCGTGGGGCTGGCACTGAAAGCAGCGCTGTTTCCCTTGCATGTGTGGCTGCCCAACGCCTATACCCGCGCCCCCCATGTGGTGTCGGCCTTTCTCGCCGCCTGCGCCACCAAGGTGGCCATCTATGTGCTGCTGCGGTTTGAATTCATGCTGTTCCAGCCCAACCTGAGCGGCCATGAATTGCAGTTTTCCGGCCTGCTGCTGCCACTGGCCCTGGCGGCCATGCTGGTGGGTTCCTGGGTGGCCATGTTTGAGAACAACTTAAAGCGACTGCTGGCCTATTCCTCCATTGCCCAGGTGGGTTACATGCTGCTGGGTGCCAGTCTGCTCAGTGCCACGGGCCTGGCGGCCGGTATTCTGCACATGTTCAATCACGCGCTGATCAAGGGCACGCTGTTTTTGGCTGTTGCCTGCCTGGGCATGCGCCTGGTGCATTTGCGCCTGAATGAAATTGGTGGCGTGGCGCGGCAGATGCCTTGGACCATGGCCGCTTTTGTCGCCGCCGGTCTCAGCCTGATCGGCGTTCCCGGCTCCGCGGGTTTTATCAGCAAGTGGCAACTGATCCTGGCCGCCCTGGAACAGGGTCCCTGGGGCTTGCTGCTGGTGGCGCTGATCCTGGCCAGTTCCATGATGGCAGTGGTGTATATCTGGCGCGTGGTGGAAACCGCCTGGTTTAGTGAACCCAATGTGGCGGTGGCGGCCGTGCATGAAGCACCCTTGTGGATGCTGCTGGTAACCTGGACCGGCGTGCTGGCCAACTTCTACTTCGGTGTGCAGCCGCAGCTGCCACTGGCATTGTCGCGAGCCGCAACGGCCCTGCTGGGGTTATGACATGAGCAGCGAACTACATATTCTGCTGGCCATGTTGATCCCGCTGCTGGGCGCCCTGGGCATCGCCCTGGCGGGCCGCTGGCCCAATCTGCGCGAAAGCATCACCCTGCTCAGCGCCGGCCTGCTGGCCACCACCGTGTGGACCCTGGTGCCCAGCATCCAGGCCGGTGCCCGCCCCAGCGTGCAACTGTTGGAAGTATTCGATGGCATTACCCTGACCTTCACCGTAGAGCCGCTGGGTATGTTGTTTGCCGGGCTCGCATCCCTGCTCTGGATTATCAATTCCATCTACTCCATCGGTTACATGCGCGGTAACCAGGAAAAGCACCAGACCCGCTTCTATGTGTGCTTTGCCATCGCCCTGGCGGCCACCATGGGCGTGGCTTTCGCCGGCAATCTGCTGACATTGTTTCTCTGCTACGAAGTGCTGACGCTGAGTACCTATCCCCTGGTCGCGCACAAAGGCGATACCCATGCCGTGCATTCAGCGCGCATCTATTTGGGCATTCTGCTGACCACCTCGGTGTGTTTCTTCCTGCCCGCCCTGATCTGGACCTGGCAGCTCACCGGCACCCTGGATTTCGTGCCCGGTGGCATCCTGGCCGGTGCCATCAGCGGTCCCACGCTGGGCCTGCTGCTGGGTCTGTTCGTGTTTGGTATCGGCAAGGCCGCCTTGATGCCGGTGCATCGCTGGCTGCCCGCCGCCATGGTGGCACCGACACCGGTGAGTGCACTGCTGCATGCCGTGGCGGTGGTCAAAACCGGCGTCTTCAGCGTGACCAAGATCATCATCTATATCTTCGGCACCGAGCATCTGTTCGCCGCGCCGGAGAGCAGCTATCTGCAATACCTGGCG
Source organism: Pseudomonadales bacterium (assembly GCA_050486425.1). Taxonomy (GTDB): domain Bacteria; phylum Pseudomonadota; class Gammaproteobacteria; order Pseudomonadales; family Azotimanducaceae; genus SKXG01. The sequence goes on from JBJHDG010000312.1 coordinate 1,791, forward strand.
GCCTATACGGTGATCGCCGCCAGCATCGTGGCTTTGCGCCAGACCAATCTGAAACTGCTGCTGGCCTATTCCACCGTGGGGCAGTTGGCGTTTATCGTCCTGGCCACTGCGGTGCTGACACCGCTGGCCAGTGTGGGTGCCGCCCTGCACATGGTGGCCCATGCCTTCGGCAAGATCACCCTGTTCTTCGCTGCCGGCGCCATCTATGTGGCCAGCAAAAAAACCGAACTGCACCAGTTGAACGGCATCGGCTGGCGCATGCCCTGGACCATGAGCGCCTTCACCATCGGCGCCCTGTGCATGATCGGCATGCCGCCCACCGCCGGTTTTATTTCCAAATGGTATGTATTGGCCGGCGCCTTCCAATCCGATAACTACTTGGCCATCTTCACCATTGTGGCCAGCACCATGCTCAACGCCGCCTATTTTCTGCCCATCATCTATCGCGCCTGGATCCGCACCGAAGATCCGGTGGCCAAGGAACATGGCGAAGCGCCCTGGCCGGCGGTGCTGGCGCTCACGCTCACTGCACTGCTGACCCTGGCGTTCTTTGTGTACAACGCACCGGCCTATCAACTGGAAGCACAATTGGTGAAATTCTGATGCTGCGGCTGCTGACAACCGACAAGGGTATCCGGGCGCTGAAAATCAGCGGCTGGGTGGTGCTGGTGGCCAGCCTGCTGGCGCAGCCGCTGCTGGGCAGCAAGGGCTATTTCAGCATCGATGGCTGGCTGGGCTTTGGTGCCTGGTTCGGCTTTGGCGTCTGTGTATTGATGGTGATCCTGGCCAATGCATTGGGTTTTCTGCTGAAGCGCGAGCAGCATTACTATGATTCAACTGATTGAATTCTTCTGGCCACCGGGCCTGGTCCTGCTGCTGGGCGCCATAGGTATCGTGATTACCCGTGGCTGGGTGCGGCATCTGGTGATGCTCAGCGCCCCCCTGCTGACCCTCTGGGCCATCTGGCAGGTACCGGATGGTGTCGCCAGCACCGCGCTGTTCCTTTCCTACGAAGTCACCCCGGTGGAAGGCAGCGCCACCCGACGCTTGTTTGCCAGCATCTTCACCCTGATGACCTTTGCCGGCGCGCTGTTCGCCATGGGCCGGGCCCAGTGGTATGAAC
>JBJHDG010000313.1:0-2898 GCA_050486425.1 Pseudomonadales bacterium
GTGGTGGAAGAAATCCTGTATCCGGCCATGGAAGACTTTCAGCTGGATATTGTCATTGGGGACGGACCGGCGGCCAGATCCATCAAATTGGACCTGCCGCGTTTTACCCTGGTGGGGGCTACTACCCGGGCGGGTTTGCTGACGTCGCCATTAAGGGACAGATTCGGCATTGTGCAGCGCCTGGAGTTCTACTCCCTGGCAGAATTGACGCAGATTGTGCAGCGTTCCGCCCTGAAGTTGGGCGTTGCCGTGGAGCCTGCCGGCGCCACCGAAATTGCGCGGCGTTCCCGTGGTACCCCCCGCATTGCCAATCGCCTGTTGCGACGGGTGCGTGACTTCGCCGAAGTGCGTGCCGATGGTTTGGTGAGTGCGGCAATTGCGGATCAGGCGTTGAATATGCTGCAGGTGGATGCCGAAGGTTTTGACAGCATGGATAGGCGTCTGCTGCTCACCATCATGGAGAAGTTTGGTGGTGGGCCGGTGGGGCTGGACAGTTTGGCGGCAGCCCTGAGTGAAGAGCGCTATACCATAGAGGATGTCATGGAACCCTATCTGATCCAGCAAGGCTTCATGATGCGCACACCCAGAGGACGTACGGTAACCGGCAAGACCTACACTCACTTCGGTTTGCAGCCACCCAGTGGCTCGCAAGCGGCGCTGATGCTGGAATAAGTTAAGCACGGCGAGTTCGCCACTCTGATCAACTGCATCTAAGGAGCCTGTCTTGGTCGAACCAATGTCAATCTGGGAACTGATCCTGAAAGCATCATTTTTGGTGCAAATGGTTATGCTGGTTCTGGTGCTGGCATCGCTGGTGTCCTGGGTCATGATCTTTCAACGCTGGTTTGCCCTGCGCCGCGTTGAACGCAGCATTGACGAATTTGAAGATCATTTCTGGTCGGGCATTGATCTGCGCCAGCTCTACAATGATCTGGAAGCGGCTGACTATGAGCTCTCGGGTATCGAGCTGATGTTCGCCAGTGCTTTCAAGGAATATGGTCGTTTGGCCACCAAACCGGGCATGGATGGCGAAGCCCAGATGCAAGCGGTGCAGCGCGCCATTCGTGTCGCGCTAACCCGGGAAGAGCAGGCACTGGAAGCACACTTGCCGTTTCTCGCCACGGTGGGTTCCACCAGTCCCTATGTGGGATTGTTTGGCACCGTCTGGGGCATCATGAATTCCTTTCGCCAGCTTGCCAATGAGACCCAGGCGACACTGGCGGCGGTGGCACCTGGTATTGCCGAGGCCTTGATTGCCACTGCCATGGGTTTGTTTGCGGCCATTCCGGCCGTGATTGCCTACAACAGATTCTCCGCCAAAGTGGAAATCCTCATGAGCAGATATCACACCTTTGCCGAGGAATTCATCAGCATTTTGCATCGGGCAGTCCACGCCAAAACCTGAGGGCAGGAAGAGATCCATGCAGCTGCAAATGAATCTGAAGCCCAATCGCCGCAAGCCCATGGCGGAAATCAACGTGGTGCCTTACATCGACGTGATGTTGGTGCTGCTAATCATTTTTATGGTGACCGCACCTGTGCTCACTCAGGGGGTGCTGGTGGATCTGCCGCAGGCGCCGTCGGAACCAGTGGCCGGTGAGCAGGATGATCCCTTTGTGGTCACTGTGCGTGCCGATGGTGTCATCTTCCTCAACCTGGGTATCGGTGCGGAGAACCCGCAGGGTACGCAGGTGGAAATGGCGGAACTGGAGGATCGTGCGCAGCGGGTGCTCGGTGCCCGTCCCAATGTGCCTGTCTATGTGCGTGCCGACCACCGCCTGGATTATGGTCTGGTGGTGGCTGTAATGACCCAGCTGCAACGGGCGGGTGCCGCCAGTGTGGGGCTGATCACGGAACCACCTGAGTTGCGTTGAGTCCATGCCCAAGGTTGTTTGGCTCGCCTCGGTTCGTGCTGGCCTGTTTGAGGGTCTGGCATTGAGGATGTGGCATTGAGGATCTGGTACTAGTGTCGCTGCGCGGTTATTTGCTGCCCCTGCTGCTGGCATTGCTGGTGCATGCTGCCGTGGCCGCAATGTTGGCACTGAACTGGGCACCAGCGCCGGATCGGCAACGCCAAGTCATCAGGCCACCCATCATTCAGGCCCAGTTGCTGGTGATGGAGGCGCCGGCGCCAGCGCCACGCGTGGATCCGCAGGCGCAGGCGCGGGAGGCGGAACGCCAGGCGCAGGCCCGACGTGCCGCTGAGCAGCAGGCGGCACAACGTCGGGAAGCCGAGCGCCAGGCCGCCCAGCGTCGGGAAGCCGAAAGGCGCGAGGCAGCGCAGCGTGAAGCACGACGACAGGAGGAGCAGCGCCTGGCCGCGCAGCGGGAAACCCAGCGCCGCGAAGCCGAGCGCCAGGCGGAAGCGGCTCGGCAGCAGCGGCTGCGCGAGCTGGACACATCCGCCTTTGATCAGGCGCTGGCGCAGGAGACCGAGCGTTTGGCCGGCGATGCCCAGGCCCAGGCCGTGCAAACCTATACAGCGGCCATCTATCAGCAGGTGTACCGGAACTGGAATCGCCCGCCCAGTGCCCGGTTGGGGATGCAGGTGGTGCTGCGGGTGGAGCTGGTGCCTACCGGTGAGGTGGTGTCGGTAAGCGTGGTAAGGTCCAGCGGCAATGCCGCCTTTGACAGATCGGCGGAGCAGGCAGTGCGTGGCGCCAGCCCGTTGGAAGTGCCCCGGGAGCCCCGGTTGTTTGAAGCCAACTTCCGGCGCTTTGAAATTTTATTCAATCCACAGGATTTATTGCGTTGATGATGCGAAGGATTTTGCTTGCGGTACTGACCCTGGCTTGGTGGATGCCGACCTGGGGGATGCTCACCATTGAAATTGATCGTGGTTACGATTCACCGGTGAAAATCGCCGTGGTGCCCTTTGCCCAAAGCAATGTGCCACCC
>JBJHDG010000314.1:0-2897 GCA_050486425.1 Pseudomonadales bacterium
GAACTGATGGAGGTGGATGACATCTCCGACATGGTGGCGGGCATCCGTGATGAAGTGGTGGATGAGCTGATCTCAGATTACATCCCGCCCCAGAGTGTTGAGGAGCAATGGGATATCCCAGGCCTGGAGCAGGCGTTGCTGACCGAATACAGATCCCAGCAGCCAGTCAGCCAATGGCTGGAAGCCGAGGATGACCTGAACGAAGACAGTCTGCGGCAACGGATTCGCGCGCAGGTGGCAGCGGAATACACGGCCAAGGCCGAGCACTGGGAGAGCAAGGGCGTCAATGCACGCCTGGTGGAAAAGCAGCTGATGCTGCAGATCCTCGACATGCGCTGGAAAGAACATTTGGCGCAAATGGATCATCTGCGTCAAAGCATCGGCCTGCGTGGTTATGCGCAGAAACAGCCGAAGCAGGAGTACAAGCGTGAGTCCTTTGAACTCTTCCAGACGCTGCTGGGCAATATTCATCGGGAACTGATCCGCACCCTGGCGCATATCGAACTGGAGCCCCAGCAAAGCCTGGAGGAGGTTGAGCGTCGGCGCCGTGCCGAGGCGGCGGCCCGTATGCAGTTCAATCATCCCGCAGTGGGTGGCCCGGAGCCGGGCAGCAACGTGGGGCCAGCGCGCCCGGAAACCTTTGTGCGCAGTGAGCGCAAGGTCGGTCGCAACGAACCCTGTCCTTGCGGTTCCGGCAAGAAATACAAGCACTGTCACGGGCAGGTGGGCTGATGGCCGTCAATCTCCCACCCCTGGGCACATTGTTGCCCGTGCCTGGTGCGGCCTTGGCCAGCGCTTGCGCCGGCATCAAACAGCAAGTGCGCGATGATGTTTGTCTGCTGCAGTTTGCGCCTGGCACCCAAGTGGCGGCTGTGTTCACCAGCAATGCGTTTAAGGCCGCGCCTGTGTTGCTGGCGCAGCAACATTTGGCGAAAACTGGCGGTGCTGACGTGCGCGCGCTGCTCATCAACAGCGGCAATGCCAATGCCGCCACCGGTGAGCTGGGGCTGGCGGATGCCCGTGCCTGCTGTCAGTGGGTGGCCGATGCGCTCGGCGTGGAGACGCCCCAGGTGCTGCCCTTTTCCACCGGGGTGATCGGCCAGCGCCTGCCGCTCACCCGCATTCAGCCTGCCATCGCCAGCCTGGCGGGCAAGCTTGATCCCGATCATTGGGCCGCCTGTGCCCAGGCCATCATGACCACAGATACCGCGCCCAAGGCGTTGTCGGCCCAGGTGACCATTGCCGGGCGTCCGGTGACGCTCACCGGCATGGCCAAGGGCGCCGGCATGATCCGGCCCGATATGGCCACCATGCTGGCCTATGTGGTGACCGATGCCTGCGTCTCGGCGCCGGTTTTGCAGCAGCTGTTGGCCCATGCCACAGCGCGCAGCTTCAACCGCATTACCGTGGATGGGGACACCTCCACCAATGACGCCTTTGTGCTGGCCGCCACCGGCCAAGCCGGCCATGCGCCTATCCAGAGCGCTGCTGATCCAGGTTTTGCTGAGTTGCAGGCCGCCGTCACCGACATGGCGCGCAGCCTGGCGCAGTTCATCATCCGCGATGCCGAAGGTGCCACCAAGTTTATTGAGGTGCGGGTGGAAGGCGGCCGCAATGCAGAGGAATGTTTGCAGGTGGCCTACACCATCGCCGAGTCACCACTGATCAAAACCGCGGCCTTTGCCGGTGATCCCAACTGGGGGCGTTTCTGCATGGCCATTGGCCGCGCCGGTATAGCCGATCTGGATACCCGTGCCGTGGCGCTCTGGCTGGATGATGTTTGCGTGGCGGAGGGCGGCATGCTGGCGGCCAGTTATACGGAAGCCGATGGCGCGCGGGTGATGGCGCAGCCGGAGTTCCGGGTGCGGGTGCACCTGGGCCGTGGTACGGCCAGTGAACAACTCTGGACCTCGGATTTCTCCTATGACTATGTGCGCATCAATGCCGAGTACCGTACTTGAGCCGGGATGCCGCCCATGGACAAGTTGATCATTCAGGATTTGCGGGTGCAGGCCCACATCGGTGTGCGGCCCTGGGAACAGCAGGTGCGGCAGCCGCTGCTGCTGGATCTGGAACTGGCCACTGATGCCAGCCGCGCCGCGGCTACGGATGCGCTGGCCCAGGCCCTGGACTATGGCGCCCTGAGTCGGCGCCTGACTGCATTCGTCGCCGCCAGCCGCTATGGCCTGATTGAAACCCTGGCGGAGCAGATAGCGGCCCTGTTGCAGCAGGAGTTCGGCGTGCACTGGCTGCGGCTGCGAATCCGCAAACCCTTGGCCATTCCTGATGCCGCCTTTGTGGCTATTGAGATTGAGCGGGGTCGTTAGGATCCGGCGCCGGGTCACCGGCAATCCGATGGCCTTCGCCGGCCCATTCTCCCAGATCGATCAGCTTGCAGCGCTCGGAACAGAAGGGCCGGTAGCGGTTCTCGGTGGACCACTTGCTGGCCTTACGGCACACCGGACAGGCCAGGATGCGGCTGGGTGGCTGGGCGCTCATGGTCTGGCCAGCTCCAGGTACAGCAGATGCAGCCGCGCCACTTCGGCATCCAGCGCTGCCAGCGGACCTGCGTTACTGATCACATCATCCGCAATGGCCAGGCGCGTCTCCCGGCTGGCCTGGGCCGCCATAATATTGCGCACCTGGGTTTCGGCATTGCCATCCCTGGCCATGGTGCGGGCGAGCTGCACCGACTCGGGCACATCCACCACCAGTACCCGCTGCACAAAGCGCAGTTGGCCGGATTCCGCCAGCAGGGGCGAGACCGACCGAACAAACGCGATCTCGTCACGGTCGAACAACGGCTGATCCGGCTCCCGGTACAGCCCGATCGCCCCCCACACCTCGCCGCCGCGCGTGCGCAGCGCGGCGATCAGTTCCTGGTCGGCGCCCAACTC
>JBJHDG010000315.1:0-788 GCA_050486425.1 Pseudomonadales bacterium
TTGCTACCCAGAATGCACTCCCCTAGCAAGAGCGGAGAGCCTGCAGCTGATAGGTCGATATGCCGGTAGCAAAGAAGCTTTCGATGATTGGGCAAAGGCAGTTGGTAAGGACTTGCGAAGGCAAATGCGCTTGGTGCTGCCACTATTAGAGGAGTAGAGTTTGTGCATAGGCTGCGCCACTTTCTGGCACCACCGATGACATGGCCTCAGGCAACCCATGAGATCAAAAGCCAAACCACTTAACGACGAGATAAAGCGGATATTTTATCCTTGGGTAAAATCCAAGGGATTTCAGAAACAGAAATCCATCGATCCTCACTTTGTCGAATTTCGCCGAGCCTCCTCGGTAGGTGAGGATGTCTTCCAGATTCAGTGGGATAAATATTGGCGGCCATATTTCGTTGTTAATTTTTCGAAAGAAAGCACCGAAGATCCAAGGTGGCTCAAAGGTGGTCGTCTCCAACGCAAACGTGGTGGCGCCATGAGTTGTTGGTTTAGCATCTCAAGGCCACTTCTCCATAAGCTTTTGAGCTTTCGCTGGAGCTATGATCCTCAAGAGGTCGTGCAAGAGCTTCAGCAAGCGTTTGGTGAGCTGGAAAAGTGGTGGGAATATGGCGAGATAGGAGAGCACATGTACTTCATACAGCTACATGCCTGACAAAATTTCGAGGGTCAAGCGGAGGTTGACGAGCACTGGAACAAGTTCCCGGCTGGCGTGCTCGTCGGTAGTGGTTAGCTGACAACTGAGCTGGATTGGCAATGCGCAAAGCTTTTTCCGGACGGTGGCT
>JBJHDG010000315.1:798-2868 GCA_050486425.1 Pseudomonadales bacterium
ATCCTCAAGAGGTCGTGCAAGAGCTTCAGCAAGCGTTTGGTGAGCTGGATTGGCAATGCGCAAAGCTTTTTCCGGACGGTGGCTCCAGGATTTGGCGTCGGCCTTCGACTATTTGCCGCATCCTGCGAGCCACCATTTTCCCAACTACCTGAGCGCAAACTCTGCCCGCAAGCGCGACCGCACTGTAATTTGCCCACTTTGATAACTTTGTTCCACCTGCACCGCGTCGGCTGCGCGCATGAGGCCCAGCTCCATGGGCCTGAACGCCACATCCTCCTGATCCGCCGCCAGTATGCGGTGCACCCTACCCAGGCTGACACCCAATGTTTGCGCCAGTGTCTCGGCATTGGCGTGGGCGTCTTCCGCCGCCAATGCCAGCACCTGGCGATGTAGCTGGCGTGGATCTCTGACGCGCAACTCCGGCGCGCTGACCTGATTCACGCCGGCGCGCATGGCGCGCTCCATCAGGGCGCCCAGCTTATCCAGTTCAGCCAACTCCACACGGATGTCGCGGTGCACGAGATAACCGCGCAGGGATTGCCGACCATCGTGCCAATCAAACTCCGGTTGCACCCGCAGTTGCGAAGACTGCACGTTTTCAGGCGCAATCCCAAGTGCGCTGGTGAGTTCCAGCACGGCGGCCACTACTTTGCCGGCTTCATCCTGCGCCATTGCCAGTTCGCGCCCCCTGGCCTGGATGGCCAACTGCACAATGGCGATTTCCGGCGTCACCTTAAGTTCGCCTTCACCGCTTACGGAAATCAAGCGCATGTCGGCGGCGCCTTCTGGTGCTGGCTGGCAACCGGCCAGCAGCGCAGCGGCAAACAGAATCGGCAGCATGGATCGAACGGTCATGGTTGGCTCCAGGCGTTAGGATCGCGGTATCATAGCGCTTTCAGGCCATCCCGTCTTTGCAGCACACTCACCCTAAACAAGGAGTAACACCATGTTTGGAGGCGGCATAGAAGTAACGTTTGCAGACCGAACAGCAGTACTGCAGCGCCTGGATCAGTCCCTCACCTACGCCGGCTTGATCGAGGGCGTCCCGGGCCCAGGCACCAATGAAAGGATCATAGGAGAAGCGCTCAAGGCCGCCAAGCCGTACTGGCATCATCGGGATCCACTATTGGTTCCACCACCATTGCACAAGATCAGCTTTCTGAGGGAATCTCCCAAGCTGTATGAAAGTCGGTTGCGCCTGCCCAGAGTTCGTTTACTTGCCCCAACTATCCCGCAACGCCACCGTGCGATTGAACACCGGCGCATCCGGCCGAAAATCCGCCGCGTCCTTGCAGAAGTATCCTTGCCGTTCAAACTGCACATGGGTCTCATCGATAGTCACCAACGCCGGCTCCACACGCGCTTGCACCACCCGCAATGACGCCGGGTTGATGGCCTGGGCCATATCCACCTTCGCCGGCTCTTTCACCTGAAACAAGCGATCGTACAAGCGCACTTCCGCTGCCACCGAGGCCACCGCATCCACCCAGTGGATCACGCCTTTGGGCTTCAAGCCGCTGCTGTCCGCGCCGCTTTTGCTTTCGGGCACATAGCTGCACTGCACTTCCACCACCTCACCGGCAGCGTTTTTCACCACTTGCTCACAGCGCACGATATAGCCGTAACGCAGCCGCACCATTTCGCCGGGTGACAAGCGCTTGTATTTCGGTGGCGGCACTTCGGCGAAATCGTCCTGCTCGATATACAGGGTGTCGCTGAACGGAATCTGGCGGCTGCCCATCTCCGGCTGCTGTGGATGCCAAGGCGCGTCCAGCAGCTCGGTTTGCCCGGCCGGATAGTTCAGGATGCGCAGCTTCAGCGGTTCCAGTACGGCCATGCCCCGGGGCGCGGCCTGCTCCAGATCCTGGCGGATGCAAAACTCCAGCAGGCTCATCTCGATCATATGATCCTGCTTGGTCACACCAATGCGGCTGCAGAAATCCCGGATCGCCTGGGGGCGCACGCCGCGGCGGCGCAGGCCGGCGATGGTGGGCGTGCGCGGATCATCCCAACCGCCCAGCAGGCCCTCATCGATCAGGCGCTGATACAGGCGCTTGCTCATCACGGTGT
>JBJHDG010000316.1:0-2844 GCA_050486425.1 Pseudomonadales bacterium
GAGTCCCCTGCTCTAACCAACTGAGCTATAGGCCCAAACAGCGGGCGGCGATCATAGCAATGCGCCTGCAGAGGTGCCAGCACTGGACATCAGTTCGGCATCAGTTCGGTAATAGGGGCACCTTTCTCACCGGCAGCGGGCGCGCCTGTATCAGCGCTTCGTACAGCTCGGCGTAGCGTTGTCCCATGAGCTGGCCGGTGAAGTGCTGCTCGTAGCGCAGTCGGGCACGCTCGCCCATGCTCCGGGCGGCGTCAGGTCGGTAATACAGGTGGTCCATGGCGGCACGCAAAGCCCTGGCGTTGCCTGGTGGCACCACCAGGCCCGTATCGCCGTCCACATTCACGTGGCTGGTGCCGGAGCCCACCTCGGTGGAGATCAGCGGTCGCCCGTACATGGCGCCTTCCAGCAGGGTCACCCCGAATGCCTCGGACCGCAGGAAGGAGGGGAACACCACGCCCCGGCAGAGCTGGAACAGCGACACCTTGACCGCATCCGACACATAGCCGGCGAACACCAGATTGGTAAGCCCCAGGGCCTGGGCCTGGGCTCTAAGCTCCTGCTCGATGGGCCCGGCGCCGGCGATCACCACCTTATAGGGTGCGTCCTTGATGGCATCCAGCAGGATATGCAGCCCCTTGTAGTAGCGCAGCACCCCTACAAACAGGAAGAAATTGCGTCCGTAGCCAGCCTCGGTGGCTGCCAGGGTGGCTGCATCAGCTTCCGGGTAGGATTCTTGATCCAGTCCAATCGGAATTACATCCACCTTGGCCGCGTAGCGGGCGAGCACGTCGCTGGTGGCGAAATAGTTTTCCGAGGTGCACACGATGCGATCCATGGCCTGCAGGAAGCGGTGGCGCAGAGGCCCATAGAGCCGGTTCAGGAATTGCTGCCGGACAATATCCGAATGATAGGTAAGGAGCGTTTGTTGCTGGGGGCGCACACCGAAGTGCAGCACGTCAGCAAAGGGCCAGGGATAGTGGTAGTGCACCAGGTCTGCCCACTGCTCGGTGAGGCGCCGAAACAGCCCGAAAGCCTGCAGAGACATACCGCAGGAGGCCACCTCCAGGTTCTTGTGGGCGCGATACACCCGGGCTTCGTTGCGCCGCAGAATGTTGGGTTTGTGGCCTTGGCTCAGCGACAACACCCGGCTTTCCACGCCCTGAGCCTGGGTATTCAGGCAGATCTGCCGAATCACTTCCTCCAGGCCGCCTTGGGAGTCCGGGAAGTAGGTTCGGTAGACATGGAGTACCCGCACAGCGCCGCCTCAGGTAACAGTTTGGTTGGTTTCGTAAGTGGCCGGTGGTTAAATACGGCCCGCGATCCACAAAGTTAACATTGAATTAGCACATAGGCCCGGCATGATACAGGATCCCGCCGCCCAAGGGGGCCTGCGTGGCGTGCGGACCCGGCAAATTCACAAGCTTTTCGTTTCCTGCGGCAGTCGGCCCCCGGCCGGCAGGAGGCATCGGAGCCTTATATGTCCAACCTGGTACCTGTGATTCTGGCCGGTGGTTCCGGCACCCGCTTGTGGCCCCTGTCGCGCAAACTCTACCCCAAGCAGTTCCAGCCCCTGATTGGCGAGCATTCGATGTTGCAGCAAACGCTGCTGCGCCTGGTTGGCCTGCAGCATGCGCCCGCTCTGGTGATCTGTAGCGAGGAGCACCGATTTCTCGTGGCGGAACAGTGCCGGGCCATCGATGTGCAGCCCGCCAGCATCGTGTTGGAGCCGGCACCGCGAAACACAGCGCCGGCCATCGCGCTGGGTGCGTTCAAGGCGTTGGAGCAGCATGCAGATCCGATTTTGCTGGTACTGCCCTCTGATCATCACATTCAGCATGCGGAAATCTTTCGCTCGCTGGTGCACAAGGCCAGCCAGTTGCCGGCAGAGCGTTTGGCAACCTTCGGAATCGTGCCCACCGGCCCAGAGACCGGTTATGGCTATATCCGCGCTGGCGACGTGGTGCCAGGCGTGGATGGTGCGAGCGTAGTTGCGGCATTTGTGGAAAAACCCGACCGGGGCCGCGCCCAGGAATTGGTCAGTGATGGTTTGCATTTGTGGAACAGCGGCATGTTTCTTTTTCGTGCCAAAACGTACCTGGCCGAGCTGGAAACCCATCGACCGGATATCTTCCGCGCAGTGCAAGAGGCGCACCGCGAAGGCAAGACTGACTATGATTTCTTCCGTCCTGGCAGCGCCTTCGCGGATTGCCCGACTGATTCTATCGACTACGCGGTGATGGAGCGAACCCAGCAGGCAGTGGTATTTCCCGCTGATATCGGTTGGAACGATGTAGGTTGTTGGAAAGCATTGTGGGGAGCATTGCCCCGAGACGCCAATGGCAATTCCAAAACCGGCGATGTAGTGGATATCGATACCCAAAATTCCTTTATCCATGCGGATCATCGTTTGGTAACCACTATTGGTATGGATGACGCGGTGGTGGTGGAAACCCGGGATGCAGTATTGGTTGCGCGCAAAGACCGGGTGCAGGATGTGAAGAAACTGGTGGATGGCTTGCGTAACAAGGAGCGCGCCGAACATGAAACCCATGTGCGCGTATATCGGCCTTGGGGTAGCTATGAAGGATTAGAAGAAGGCCCGGGTTTTCAAGTGAAGCGCATCAGCGTGAAGCCTGGCGCGTCGTTGTCGCTACAGAAGCACCAGCACAGATCTGAGCATTGGATCGTGGTGTCTGGTGTGGCGGACGTGGTGCGGGGTGAGGATCGATTTCAGTTGCACGCCAATGAGTCGACCTATATTCCGGTGGGCGCTGTGCATCGACTGGCGAATCCCACCGATGAGGTGTTGGAACTTATAGAGGTTCAAGTGGGTGGCTATCTGGG
>JBJHDG010000317.1:0-2832 GCA_050486425.1 Pseudomonadales bacterium
GATGCCGCGAATATCGTAAGCGCGAAAAATCAGCGGATCCAATTTCAAGCCCAGCTCCTGTGGGGAGACGGATTCAGAAACCTCAATACCAAAGTTATCGTCCAGCTCATCCTGTAATCCCTTGGGTTTGCTACGAATATCCAGCGGATCCTTTGCCGGCTTCTCCGCCGCCTTGGCGCCAGCTTTTTCCGACGCCGCAGCTTTCGCCCGACGTGGCTCGGGGGCAGCGGGATCAGTGGGTTCCTTCAGTGGTGCACGGGCAGCCTGCTGGGCACGAATGGCCAGCTCCTGAAACAGGGGCAAATTATAGCGATCCAGATGCGGCGCCCGGCCCCGCACCAATCGCGGCAGGAAGTTCAGGAAGATGCCCAGGTCTTTGCGCATGGAGCTGATCATGCGGGCAAAGGCTAAATAAACGCCGCCCAAGATCATCGCCAGCATGACGAACAGCGGCGCGATCAAATAATTGGGGTTGACCAGTGGCGCTACGGGCTGTATTTCCGGGCGGAAAATCAGCGTCCAGTAGGGTGTATTCAGATTCAGGCTGATGGCGCGGCCGGTACCCTCCCTGACTTCACCCTTGGTAAGCACCGGGCGCGGACTGGTATTAGGGAAACGTTGCTCGATCTGAACCAAGCCTTTACTCAGATCCAGGCTCTCCAGCGCGGCACCGAAATACTCCATGCTGATGGCAGCAAACAGCACGCCGCCCACGGTGCCATCGATAAGCACCGGCTGGGCAAGATAAAACAGCGTTTGTTGCCCCACTTCGAAGGCTTCCGGGCCCACCGCTGCTGAACCTTCGGCCCGGTTGATTACATCCAGCGCGGAAAAACTCAAGGGCACTTCCGCATTCAGATCCACCGCAGCACGCCCTCGCGGGATCAGATCCACACGGCGCGCGTGCGGCAGCATTTCCCGCAAGTCGTTGGCAGTGGCGGCAATGATGGTGGCATCGAAACTGGCCAGGGCATCCTTGGCCGAGGGTGAATTTGCCAGGGCGCTGAACTGCTGACGCAGCAGCATGATGGCCAGATCCAGTTGTTGTGCGTAGCGTTGGGCCTGTCCCTGCTGCGATTGTTGCACCTGCCGTACATTGGGTTGATGTACCAGGATCATCCAATGCAGTGCGGTACCGATCACAACGCCAGCCATGCCCACACATACAGCAATGGCACCATAGCGCCAGAGCTGATCGGTCATGCCTTTGTTATCTGGCACTTCGGATTCGTTTGCTGCCACTGGTGTTGGTCCTCATACAGATGGCGTAAGTCTACCCGGCGCTTGACCTGGGCTGCTGGTGGGCCTGTGCCTAGTTACGGCTGGCCTGGTACAGCGCCGCGATCCTCATGATCAGGCGCTGAGCAATGTCCTGCTTGCTCCCCTGGGGTAGCGTTTCCTGCAGGCCGGGGCCCAACAGGGTTACTGCATTCTCGTCACTGTTGAAGCCAATGGCCGGATTGGAGACATCGTTCAGCACGATCAAGTCCAATTTTTTGCGCTGCAGCTTATCCTGGGCATGGGCCAACCCCTGATCGGTTTCCGCTGCAAAGCCCACGGTGAAAGGCTTCTGTGGGTGGGCGGTCACTGCCGCGATAATATCCGGGTTCTCTGCCAGCGTCAGTGACAAACCCGTAGCCCCTGCCTTGTCCGCAACTGTTTTTGCTCCGGTCAGCTGCACCTTCTTCAACTTGGTGGCGCTGGCCGTGGCCGCACGATAATCGGCGACCGCGGCCACACCGATAAACAACTGAGTTGTCGCCAAGCGTGCTTGCACGGCTTCATGCATCTGTTGGGCGGTGGTGACGTCAATGCGGGTGACGCCGGCAGGCGTGGGCAGATGTACGGGCCCGCTCACCAGGGTCACCTGAGCGCCGGCGGCCTGCGCCGCCGCGGCCAACGCAAAGCCCTGTTTGCCAGAGCTGTGATTACTGATATAGCGCACCGGATCTATGGGTTCCTGGGTGGGGCCTGCCGTCACCAAGACCTGGCAGCCGGCCAGGACCTGGGGCATGAACATCCCGGCGCAGGCCGCCACCAGTTCTGCCGGCTCCAGCATTCGCCCCGGACCAGTTTCGCCGCAGGCCTGATCACCGACCCCTGGGCCAAGGATATGCACGCCGTCCTGCTGCAGCTGTGCGCGATTGCGTTGGGTGGCAGCAGCCTGCCACATCTGCTGATTCATGGCCGGCGCCAGGGCCAGGGGTGCGCTGGTGGCCAGGCACAGGGTGTGCAACAGATCATCCGCCAGTCCCGCGGCCAGCTTGGCCATGCACTGGGCGCTGGCGGGCGCGATCAACACCAAGTCCGCCCAGCGTGCCAGTTCGATATGTCCCATGGCAGCTTCCGCGGCAGGATCCCAGAGATCGTCCCGCACCTGTGCGCCGGAGACGGCTTGCAGACTCACCGCAGTGACAAACTGGCTGGCGCCCCGACTCATTACCACTTGTACGTCTGCCCCGGCTGCACGCAATTGGCGCACAAGCTCCGGCGTTTTATACGCGGCGATACCCCCGGTGATACCTAATAGGATGTGCTTGCCGTGCAAACCGGGCTGGCTGGGCGTTTGCGCTGGGGTCATCAATGACACTCAAGGCCTTGGGCACGGTGCCCGAAACGGCGCTAAAGATAACATCCTGCACCTTTGGCCGACAGTTTCCGGCACCGGCCATTGCCCAGGAGTTTATGTGCAACATGTTGCAACCTTGTAGGGAGAGGGACCATGTCCATGACCCACTGGCCAGCGCAGGAGCGACCCCGGGAACGCTTTTTGAGTCGGGGTCCGGATGCCTTATCCGATGCGGAGCTGCTGGCCTTGCTGCTGCGCTGTGG
>JBJHDG010000318.1:0-2811 GCA_050486425.1 Pseudomonadales bacterium
GGAATGCCGGTTTGTTCACTGACATTCTTGATGGCTTCGATGTGCAATTGCAGATTGGTTTTGATGGCGCTGGGATAGCCGATTTCATGGGCTTCAGCGGCGCCGACAATGGCGGCGGCTTTATAGAGTGGACTCGGCATCAGTTATCCTCCACCACGCGCCAGAACGGAATCCAGACCTCATCACTGGCCTGCTCGAATTCCACCTTCACCCGGCTGCCAATACGAATGCTCTCCGGTTTGTGCGGATCCACACCGCGTAGCACGGTAAGCATACGATCGCCTTCATTGAGGTCGATATAGGCCGTGACGAAGGGCACTTCCTCGGCCCAACCGCCAAACGCCCGGTGCTGTACGGCAAAGGTATAAAGGCGGCCTTCGCCACTGCCCTGAATCCATTCCAACGCCATGGAGTGGCAGAACGGACAGATCAGCCGCGGATACCAATGCACCCGGCCACAGTCGGTGCAGCTTGGCAGCATCAGCTTGCCGGCTTTGGCACCGTCCCAGAATGGTTGTGTCGCCGCGCTGGGGCGCGGCACTGGTTTGTTGTAGCTCACTTAAGTTTCTCCAGAACTATGCGTAACATGCAGGATTTGCCGCGGTACCGCCCGTTGGGCCGTCTGCGGCGCCCAATAACCGGGTCTGAGCATACACCATCCCTGGGCCGGGATGCCTCTTGCCAGGCCCTGTCGCAATAGGAGTTGCCTGTGATTTGTGATTACCGCTGGCGCCTGCAGGCGTTGCCGCTGCTGTCTGTCTTGCTGTTGCTGACCGTGCTGATACCCGCCCGATCTGCCATGGCATTGGGTGCGCTGGGCTATGACTTCGTGCAGCTCGCTTACCAGCACCAGGAGTTGGACGCTGAGCGTGGCCGCAGTGGCTTTGCGGCCGCTGGCGGCTTGGCACTGCTGCCGAATTTTCACCTGCAGGCGGATTACGGCAAGGTGCGGCAAAGCCCGGTGTCTGTCACCCAGTACGGCTTGTTGCTGGGCTTTAATGCCAGGGTGAGTGCCGAGACCGATTTTGTGGGGCGCATTGGTGGTGTGCGTGGCATTTGGCGGGTGACCGGTGTCAGTAATGAACGCGAAAACGCATTGCAGTTACAGGCTGGGCTGAGGCGCGCGCTGAGCACACAGTTGGAGGTAAACGCCTTCATCACGCACCAGGATTACAGCGACGCCCAGACCTCGTTAGCCTTGGGCGGATTGATCTTGCTGGCGCCGGATTTTGGTATCAGTGCGGAGGTGGATTTTTCCAGTACCGCCAACCTGTACCGGTTGGGTATGCGGCTGCAATTCTAGCGCCTGCCCGGGCCTGCCAACGCCTGTCAGTGGAAGCGTTGCAGGGTCTCCTGCACCTGCTCCAGTAACGCCGCATCCCGGAACAGACTGGTCATGGGTGTTTTCAACTTCTGTTGACACAGAGGCGAGGCATCGGCGCTGGTCAACAGCAACTGCCGCTCCTGCAAGGGTGTATTGTCCTGCACGCGTACCAGCAGGCGGGCGCAGATGATCAGATCCACATAGTCCGTGGCGGCATCGGGCTGGTAATGCAAATTGTCCAGCGCGCGCACCATCTCCAGGAACCAGTCCGGAAACTGCCAGGCCTGCATGACCAGCAGCGTGACCGGTTGTTGCAGTTCCGCCACCACCTCATCGGCGATATCGGCATAGGCGGGGGATAATTCCAGCTGACCAATACGCGAGAGCAACGGCAGCCTACCGATGTTGTGGGTGAGCCCGGCGAGCAGCGCCTGCTCCGGGTCCAGGCGCGTGAACCGACGGCACAGGGCATGGGCGTAGGCGGCCACCGCCTGGCTTTCCGCCACCACGGCGCGCAGCGCGGTCTGGGTATCAGCGCCGTACTGATACAAGGACTGTAGCAGTGACAGCTGATTGATCAGGCTGCGCACCAGTTGCAGTCCCAGGCGGGTGATGGCGCCTTCGATATGGGTGATGGGTTGCTGGGCGCGGTAGATCACCGAGTTCACCACTTTCATCACCCGCGCCGACAGTGCCGGATCCCGATTGATGAGTCGGGCCAGATCGCCGATGGAACAATTCGGATCTGACATCAGCGTGCGCGCCTTCACCGCCACTTCCGGTGGCATGGGCAGCACCAGGCGGTTGGCTTTGATATCCGCCTGCAGGCGCTCCAGCAGTTCGCGCCGCAAGTGCTCGCGCTGGGTGGTTTGGCGAACGCCGCCACGGGGCGGTTCCAGGGCCATAGGCTGAGATCTGTAAGACAGCAACGCCGTAATAATAGACCAGGATGCCCGACCAGGCTTGGGCCAGGCGGCTTTGTTTGACGATCCGTCGGATATTCGAAACCGGCGCCACTACGCACTAAGCTCTGCGCCTGAACGTTCAGGACAGCGACCATGGTTCGCCCATTTAGCCATCTGCCCATTCAGACAGGGAGTTGATCATCGATGCTGCAAGTACACAGGCGCTGCCGATATTGGGTTTTGAGTTTGATACTGCTGGCGGGTTGCTCGGAGCGGACGCCGGGTAGAGAGCAGGCGCCAGAAGCCAGCCAGGCACCGGTGAGTGATGCCCAGCTGGTGCGCTCCCAGTACCAACGCCTGCGCCTGGTCACAGTCGCCGCTGGGCTGGAACATCCTTGGGCCCTGGCCTTTCTGCCGGATGGCGGCTACCTGGTCACCGAGCGTGGCGGCAGCCTGCAACTGATTCGTGAGGGCGGGCAGCAGGCAGTGAGTGGTGTGCCTGAGGTCCAGGTGGCCAATCAGGGCGGCTTGCTGGATGTGGCATTGCATCCGGACTTCGTCAGCAACCAATGGGTATATCTG
>JBJHDG010000319.1:0-2806 GCA_050486425.1 Pseudomonadales bacterium
GGCTTTGGTGATCGCCGCAAGGCCATGCTGCAGGATATCGCTATCCTCACCGGCGGTACTGTGATCTCCGAAGAAGTGGGCCTGACCCTGGAAGGTGCATCTCTGGAAGATCTGGGCCGTGCCAAGCGCGTGTCCTGCACCAAGGAAAACACCACCATCGTGGATGGTGAAGGCCAAAAAGCCGACATCGAAGGTCGCATCAAGCAGATCCGCGCTGAAATCGAAGACACCTCTTCCGATTACGATCGTGAGAAGCTGCAAGAGCGTCTGGCCAAGCTGGCAGGTGGTGTCGCCGTGATTCGCGTGGGTGCACCCACCGAAGTGGAAATGAAAGAGAAGAAGGCTCGCGTGGAAGACGCGCTGCACTCCACCCGCGCTGCTGTTGAAGAAGGCGTGGTACCTGGTGGTGGTGTTGCCCTGGTGCGTGCGCTGGAAGCCGTAGAGAAGGTCAAAGGTGACAACGAGGACCAGAACGTGGGGGTTGCCATTGCCCTGCGCGCCATGACCGCCCCGCTGCGGCAGATCGCCACCAACGCTGGCGTGGAAGCCTCCGTGGTGCTGGACAAGGTGCGTGGTCTGAGCGGCAACCAAGGCTACAACGCCGCTACCGGCGAGTACGTGGACATGATTGAGTCCGGTATCCTCGATCCGGCCAAGGTGACCCGTACCGCACTGCAAGCGGCGGCGTCCGTGGCTGGCCTGATGATCACCACCGAAGCCATGGTCACCGAGATTCCGCAAGAGAAGGAAGCCGGTGGCGGTATGCCTGGCGGCATGCACGGCATGGACGGCATGATGTAAATCTGCCGCTCCCGTTGCGGCAGTACGCCAACGGGCATTGCGCCAAGAAAAAGCCCCACGGTTTGTGGGGCTTTTTTTATGAGCAGCTATTTTCAGTGGTAATTGGAGCCGACTGGTAGCAGGTGCTATGATCGGCGCGCGCAAAAAGCCGTAGCAGATCCTGCGAGCTGGCACATTGATCAATCGCAGGTGATTTTTCGCGACTGTTGCACGCCGGCAACAGCAGGCAACCTCCTATTAGAGCAACACATTAAGACAAGGGGCATCAAGCATGGATTTTCTGCACATTATTGATTATCTGGCACGTTGGGGCCATTTCCTGTTTGGCGTGGCCTGGATTGGTCTGCTGTATTACTTCAACTTTGTTCAGGGTGAATACTTCAAGGAAGCGGATGCGGGTGCCCGGGTGGACGCCTTTACCAAGCTGGTGCCGCGGGCACTCTGGTATTTCCGTTGGGCCGCCATGTTCACGTTCCTCACTGGCGTGGTACTGCTGTACTTCCGTAGCGTGGCCACCACCGTGGATATCACCATCGGCGCCATCCTGGGCACCCTGATGTTTCTGAATGTGTGGCTGATTATCTGGCCGAATCAACGCATCCTGATTCAATCCAATACCCAGGTGAAGGCGGGTGGCGAACCCCTGCCGGAGGCGGCTGCAGCTGCACCCAAGGCCCTGCTGGCATCCCGCACCAACACCCTGTTTTCTATTCCCATGTTGTTCTTTATGGGTTCCAGCGCGCATCTGGTAGGTGGTGCCGGCCTGGGCAATGGGCTGCTGCTGCAAGCTGGCCTGTTGCAACTGGCAGTGCCTCTGGTGCTGATTGCGCTGCTGGAGATCAACGCCATCTTCGGCAAGCTGGGACCTATTGCCAGCATCAAGGGTGTGATCAGCAGTGGTTTGGTGCTGACAGCCGTACTTTGGGGGTTGTTGGTGGTCCTCTAAGCCAACACGCAAGGGGAATTGCTACACTGCGCTGGTTTTTTCTCCATCCCGGGAGTGTTGCATGACGGAACAGGATGCAGACGCGCCGCTGGCGGCAGAGCCAGGGCTGGCAGCGCGCCGCGGCGGCAAGGCCAGACCCTCTCGGAAAGGGCGAGAGCCGGATGCGGGCGGTGGCAGCAGTGGTGGCTTCGGCAAGCTGGTGTTGACCGTGCTGGTGTTGGGGCTGATCGGCGCAGGCGCGCTGCTGTATCTGCAGCAGCAGCGGCTGGATCAGGCCCAGGCGGATCTGCAGCGCGCCGATGAGCGACTACGGCAACTGGAAAACCGTTTGCAGATGACAGACGAAGCGTTTTCAGAGGCTGGTTCGGAAGTGCAAAGCCAACTGTCATTCTGGGAATCTGAGATTCGCAAACTCTGGGATGTGAGCAACGTACGCAACCGGGGCTGGATTCAGGAAAATCAGGAAAAGCTGCGCGTCCATGAAACCCGGCTTGCGGAACTGGGCACCCAACTGGCAAGCGCCAACAGCAAAATCGCTGCACATGAACAGGTGCTGGGTCAGCAGCGGGCCTTGCGGGAGCGGCTGGACGCGCTGGAATTGGAACTGCGCGCGCAGTCAGAACAACAGCGGCAGTTGGCGGAACAGTTGGCAGCTGCGCGGCAAAATCTGACACGGCTTGAGGGACTGCCGCGGCGGGTTGAAACTCATGACCAGGCGATTGCGGCTATTGATGCCTATCGCCAGCAGGTGAATGCGCGCCTGACCGAACTCAGCAACCGCCTGGAAGCCTTGGCCGCCCGTTAGGGCGTGCCTGGGCTTGGCGCTGGCCTAGCGCCAGTCCTGCAGCACGTCCAGGCGTATCAGATGGCGTTCAAAGCTCACCACCACACCGGTCTCGGTAATTTGGTGCAAGCGCATGCCCTGACTCAGCAGATCCCCTTCCCGGGCCCGTTGGCCATTGACCACCACCAGCCGCAGCGCTGGGTCATCCGCATACAGGTGGGTGGAAAAGCTCAGCTGGGGCAGACGTGCCAGGACATCTGCGGGTAGTGCAGCCG
>JBJHDG010000320.1:0-2806 GCA_050486425.1 Pseudomonadales bacterium
CGGCGACTGTTTGAGTGTGCGCGGCGTGGCCCGGGAGCTGGGCGTGCTCTTTGGCGTACCTGTGCAGCCGCCGCCGGTGCCGGATATCACACCTGTGCATGACCAGCAGTTGCCTGTCCGTCTGGCCCACGGCGCCGGTTGTCCGCGCTATCTGGGCCGGGTGCTGCGCAACATCAATCCCCAGGCGGCCACGCCGCTTTGGCTCAAGGAGCGCCTGCGGCGCGCCGGTTTGCGGTCCATAGATGCTGTGGTGGATGTCACCAACTACGTGATGCTGGAACTGGGGCAGCCCTTGCATGCCTTCGATCTGCGGCAGCTGCAACAGGAAATCTGTGTGCGTCTGGCCGCGGCCAATGAAACCCTGCTGCTATTGGATGGCCGGGAAGTCACCCTGGATGAGAAAACCCTGGTGATTGCCGATGGCAAGGGGCCGGTGGCCATTGCTGGGGTCATGGGCGGGGAACGTAGTGGCATGCAGCCTGATACCCAGGATGTGTTTCTGGAGTGCGCCTATTTTGCGCCCCTGGCGGTGGCCGGTACCGCCCGTCGCTATGGTCTGCAAACCGACGCCTCCCAGCGTTATGAACGCGGTGTGGATCCTGCATTGCAGCACCAGGCCATGGCCCGTCTGACCCAGCTGCTGTTGGAGATCGTGGGCGGTGAGCCAGGCCCAGTGGTTGAGGCTGTCGACCAGGCGCAGTTGCCGCCGCCAGTCAGCATCAGGTTGGGCTATCCCCGCCTGCTGGCGCTCTCCGGTCTGGACATTGCCCAGCCCCGGGTCACCGCAATTTTGCAGCAGCTGGATCTGCAAGTGCTGCAAACGCCGGCAGATGCCCATGGCGACTGGCAGGTTCAGGTGCCCAGCCACAGATTCGATCTGGCCCTGGAAGAGGATCTGGTGGAAGAAGTCTGCCGGATTCAGGGTTATGACCAGATTCCCACCCGGGTGCCCAATGCACGTCTGCAACTGCGGCAAGTGCCTCATGCTCAGGTGCCCCTGCGGGCGCTGCAGCGCCTGCTGGCCGACCAGGGTTATCAGGAGGTGGTGAGTTTCAGCTTTATTGATCCAGTGCTGCAGGATCTGGTGGCGCCGGGCGCGGCCAGTGTGCGTCTGGTGAATCCTATGTCCCAGGACATGAGCCTGCTACGTACCAGCTTATGGCCGGGCTTGTTGCAAGCGCTGCAGGGCAATGTGCACCGGCAGCAGAGCCGGGTGCGGCTGTTCGAGGTGGCGCGCTGTTTCCAGCCCGGTGCCGATGGGCTGACCCAGCCCATACTGTTGGCCGGCCTGCTCTATGGTCAGCGTGCGCCGGAGAACTGGAGCCAACAGGCTGCCGCCCTGGACTTCTTTGACCTGAAAGGAGATGTGGAGCTGCTCCTGGGGCTGGGACGCCACGGCGCCAGTTTCGAACCCCTGCTCGATGATCCAGC
This sequence comes from Pseudomonadales bacterium, assembly GCA_050486425.1. GTDB lineage: Bacteria > Pseudomonadota > Gammaproteobacteria > Pseudomonadales > Azotimanducaceae > SKXG01. Next base: position 1,432 of record JBJHDG010000320.1, read on the forward strand.
TTTGCATCCTGGCCAGGCGGCAAAGGTTTCGCTGGCGGGCAAGCCCGTGGGACGGCTGGGACGCTTGCATCCAGAGCTGCAAGAAAAGCTGGATCTGCCCGCCCCGGCCTATTTGTTCGAGCTGGCGTTGGACCCGCTGCTGGCGCGGCAGGTGCCCCAGGGCGCTGAAATCTCCCGTTTCCCCAGCGTGCGCCGGGACCTGTCCCTGCGGGTGCCCAGAACCCTGCCAGCGGTGCAAGTGGAAGCCTTGCTGCGCAAATCCTTGGGGGAAGTCTTGACGGAGTTCAGACTATTTGATGTGTATCACGGGGAAGGCATTGATTCTACTGAAAAAAGCCTGGGCATAGGCTTGACCTTGCAACATCCTTCCCGCACGCTAACCGAGGCCGAGATCAATGGGCTGATGGACAATGCTATCAAGGCCCTGCAGTCAGAGCTCGGTGTGCAGCTGCGCTGACTTGCACCAGCCCCGGACCTCTCTGCTACGCCTGTTCGTTTGGAGAAAGCTGTGATGGCCGCATTGACCAAGGCCCAGATGGCGGACCGCCTGTTCGAAGAGCTCGGCCTGAACAAGCGGGAAGCCAAAGAAATTGTCGAACTGTTCTTCGAGGAAATCCGTGCCTCACTGGAACGCAACGAGCAGGTGAAGCTGTCCGGGTTTGGGAATTTTGATTTGCGCGACAAAGGGGAGCGGCCTGGCCGCAACCCGAAAACCGGGGAAGAAATTCCCATTACGGCACGGCGGGTGGTCACCTTCCGCCCTGGCCAGAAGCTGAAAGCACGAGTGGAAGCCTATGCTGGACCCAGGCCAGAATGACGAGCTCCCGCCCATCCCCGGCAAGCGTTACTTCACCATTGGCGAGGTCAGCCAGCTCTGTGAAGTGAAGCCCCATGTGCTGCGCTACTGGGAACAGGAGTTTCCACAACTCAAGCCCGTGAAGCGTCGCGGCAACCGCCGCTATTACCAGCGTCAGGATGTCATCGTCATCCGCCAGATCCGAGGTCTGCTGTACGACCAGGGCTTCACCATTGGCGGTGCCCGCCAGCGCCTGGAGGGTGAGGAAGCCCGGGAAGACCAGACCCAATACAAGCTGCTAATCCGGCAGATGATCGTCGAACTGGAGGATGTACTCAGGGTATTGAAAACCTGAGTCTTTCCCATTCACCCGCAGGGCCGCCTGGGTTATCATGCGCGGCCTCCGGGCCCGGCCCGGATCTGCAAATTCTCATCGGGGCGTAGCGCAGCCTGGTAGCGCACCACACTGGGGGTGTGGTGGTCGCAGGTTCAAATCCTGCCGTCCCGACCAGTTGCAGTGTTCTCCAAGTTAGGAGGCACTAACACTTACTATATAGTTACTATTACGCCATTATACAG
>JBJHDG010000321.1:0-2805 GCA_050486425.1 Pseudomonadales bacterium
GCACAGCCTTTGGGATGTGCGGTGGTGCAGATAAAGCCGCGAATCTTGGGTTTAATAATCATGCAAGCCTCGTCAAAGTCCAGCGGGTAGCGTCAAGGGCGCCCATGATACCTGCGTCACCGCCGGTGTGCATGGCGCTCTGGGATGGATGTTGGCATTCAACTACACAGGCAGTGCCCACTACACCGGCAACGCCAGCGGCGGTCTGCCCCGACGCTCCAGCACCTGCATGTGAAACGCGTAGGGATGCCGGGCATCCGCCGCGTGGGAATCCGTGCTCAGCAACTGCCAATCGCTGTCATCAAATACTGGGAAGAAGGTGTCGCCTGGCAGCTCGGCCTCAATCAGGGTGGCATACAGACGCTGGGCATAATCCATAAACAGTGCGTAGATCTCCGCGCCCCCGATCACCATGATCTCACTCGCGCCCACTTGCCGGGCTGCGGCCACGGCCAGTGCCAGCGCCTGGGGGATCGTGGTGGCGGTTTGTGCGCCTTCAGCCTGAAAGGCCGGATCCCGGCTCAGCACAATATTGGCACGGCCGGGCAAAGCGCCGGGCATGGATTGCCACTGCTTGCGCCCCATGATCACCGGCTTGCCCTTGGTGGTGCGGACGAAATGCCGCATCTCATCCGGCAGCTGCCAGGGCAGATCATTGTCGCGGCCAATGACCCGGTTGCGGGTCATGGCCCAGATCAGTGCCAACTGCATCAGACGGCGATGGGGGCTTTGATGCCCCGATGGTACTGGTAATCCACCAGTTCAAAATCTTCATACTTGAAGGCGAACAGGTCGGTTACCGCCGGATTCAACTTCATCTGCGGCAATGGCAGTGGTGCGCGCGCCAGTTGCCGATCTGCCTGCTCCAGATGGTTCAGATACAGATGGGCATCACCGAACGTATGAATGAATTCGCCTGGCTGCAAGCCGCTCACCTGGGCCACCATCAGGGTAAGCAAGGCGTAGGAAGCAATGTTGAATGGGACACCTAAAAAGATATCTGCACTGCGCTGGTAAAGCTGACAGGACAGCCGATTTTCCGCCACATAAAACTGAAACAGGGTATGACAGGGTGGCAGGGCCATGTCATCCACCAACGCCACGTTCCAGGCGCTGACGATCAGGCGCCGTGAATCCGGATTGCTGCGCAGGTCGCTGAGCAGGCGTTGGATCTGGTCGATGGTGCCGCCATCAGGCTTGGGCCAACTGCGCCACTGGGCGCCATAGACAGGACCCAACTCACCCTGGGCATCCGCCCATTCATCCCAGATATGCACATCATGTTCATGCAGGTAGGCCAGATTGGTACTGCCCTGCAGAAACCAGAGCAGTTCATGAATGATGCCTTTGACAAACATGCGCTTGGTGGTCACCAGGGGAAACCCCTGGGACAGATCAAAGCGCATCTGGTGGCCGAAAATACTCAGGGTACCCGTGCCGGTGCGGTCGGTCTTGGTCACTCCCTGGGTGCGCACCAGCCGCATCAAATCTAGATACTGTTGCATACCATCGTCTCTGAATCAGGTGCGGGCAGGGCGGGCACTGGCGCCGCGATAAGCCCACAGCAGCAGGCCGAGGCCGAATACTACCATGGGCAGGGACAGCAGCTGGCCCATGGTGAGCCAGCCAAACGCCAGATAGCCAATGTGCTGATCCGGCTCGCGGAAGTGCTCGGTGATGAACCGCAGCGCACCATAGCCCGCCACGAACATGCCGGCCACCGCGCCCCTGGGCCTGGGATGGCGGGCGAACCACCAGAGCAGGGCAAACAACACCACACCCTCGGCAAAGGCCTGGTACAGCGGTGAAGGATGGCGCGCAAAGGCCTCCCATTGCCCGATGCAGGTGGCGTTCAGATCCCGCACCGCGCCACAGGGATAGATCATGCCAAACACTGCATCCGTGGGCCGGCCCGGCAGCTCCACGTTGACGAAGTTGCCCAGACGCCCCAACCCCAGACCCAGGGGCACCAGGGGCGCGCCAAAGTCCGTCATCTGCAACAGGCCGCGCCCCAGCTTGCGGCCATAGAGCCAAACCGCCAGCACCACCCCCAGCAGACCGCCATGGAAGGACATGCCACCCTGGGTAATCTTGAACAGAAACAGGGGGTCCGCCAGCAACTGGTCAAAGGCATAGAAGAACACATAACCCACACGCCCCCCGATCACGGCGCCCAGGGCGCCATAAAAAATCAGGTCCCCCACTTCCTCCCGCCGCCACTGGCTATCGCGCTGGGCACGCCGGATGCCCAGATACCAGGCCAATGCAAATGCCAGCAGATAGGCCAGGCCATACCAGCGAATCGCCAGCGGGCCAACGGAAAAGATAATGGGGTCGATGCTGGGGTAGTACACTCTGGGGCGGCCCTCTCAGGTAGTTGACGATGTGTCTGATTCTGCTGGCGTACCGGGCCCACCCTGACCAGATCCTGGCGGTGGCGGCAAACCGGGACGAATTCTACGCGCGACCCAGCCAGGCTGCCCACCGCTGGCCGGATGCACCCCAGGTAGTGGCGGGGCGGGACCTGGAAGCGGGCGGCACCTGGCTCGGGGTCACCGACAGTGGCCGCTTCGCCGCTGTCACCAATTTCTCCGAAACCAGCGCCCAGCCGGCACCCGCCTCGCGCGGGCACCTCACGCGGGATTTCCTCACCGGCCAGGACGCTGCCCTGGATTTTGCCAAGGCCATTCAGGGCGCTGATTACGCCGGTTTTAGCTTATTGCTGTTCGACGGCTCCCAGCTGGTCTATGTCAGCAACCGCAACGGCCCACCCCAGGTGTTGGCGCCGGGCATCTACGGCCTGGC
>JBJHDG010000322.1:0-2800 GCA_050486425.1 Pseudomonadales bacterium
GGGCCTGCGTCTGCGTGGCCCGCTGGCTGACAATCTGGAGCTGGAAACCAATTTCAGCCGCTTTGCCATTCAGCGTGATCGCAGTGTGACGTCTGCCCGCAACCCGGCGGATCCTGCTTATACGGGTGCCGGCCAGGTGACTGATCTGGGCGATAGTGGTTGGCGCAGTGCTGAGCTGAAAACCTTTTATGACGCCCGCTGGATGAACGGCCTGATGCTGATCTCCGGGCTGCGCTATGACAGCTACGAACTCAACACCGCCCTTTACGATACCGCCGATTTTCGGCGTGGCGCTCGTGATCAACTGACGGATCTTAGTGGTGGCCGTACCCGAATTACGGCTGCGTTTACCCAGGCTAACATGGCGCTGAGTGAGCGCTGGGATCTGGGTGTGGGCGGGCGCCTGGAGCGGTTCCACAGTCAGGATGGCTATTACAGTGCTACGGATCCGGATGCCGGACTGATCAAGATTCCGGTGCCGCGTCAGTCGCGCACGGATTTCTCGCCCAAGTTTATGCTGGGACACAACCCGGCGCCCAACTGGCGACTGAGCTATGCCGCTGCCCGTGCTTATCGCTATCCCATTGTCGAGGAGCTGTTCAGTCAGTTTCAGGCCTACAACACAGTGAGCCAGGCCAATCCGACACTGAAGCCGGAAGCGGGTGTGCATCAAAATCTGACCATTGAGCGTGCCATCAGTGTTGGTGCTGTACGTGTCAATCTGTTCCATGAAACCGTGCGGGATGTCATCGAGTCCCAGGCGGAAACCTTGCCGGGTGGCATTACGGTACGCACTTTCATTCCCATTGATGAGGTGCGCACCCAGGGCGCGGAATTTATTACCAATGTCAGCGGATTGCTTCTGGCCGATTTGGATCTGCGCTTTAATGCCACCTATACCGACAGTGAGATAAAGCGTAACCGGGTCGATGCCAGCATCGTAGGCAATGCTTTTCCGCGCATGCCGCGCTGGCGCTCGAACCTGATGGCAACCTACCATCTGCACCAGTATTGGCATGTGGCGCTGAATTATCAGTACGCCGATGACAGTTATGGTCGCAATGACAATCTGGACACCCAGCGGCGGGTGATGGGTGCACAGGATGCCTACGCCAGGATTGGCGTGAAAACCGGGTACAAGTTTACCAATGGCTTGGCGTTGGGGCTGGGGGTGGACAACCTCACCGATGAGCGCAGCTATGTGGCGCATCCCTGGCCGGGCCGCACCCTGTATCTGAATTTGTCTTTTGGCAGCTAAGCTGTTTTAGTCATGGAGGATCGGCGGATACGCTGAAGGTGACCTGAAGGTGAACAGAGGCAATGGATAAGGCACTACTCAGCAGCCTGGGTATCGCGTTGACCTTTGCCATCTTCATTCCCTATATCCGCTCCATCCTGCAGGGACGGACCAAGCCGCATGTTTTTTCCTGGTTTGTCTGGGCGCTGGCCACCCTGGTGGTGTTTTTTGCCCAGCTTGCCGGTGGCGCGGGCCTGGGTGCTTGGCCCATTGGCATCTCCGGCGTCATTACCGCGTACGTGGCGCTGCTGGCATATCGCAAGCGCACCGACCGCAGTATTACCAGGATGGATTGGGTGTTTCTTACCGCGGCTTTGAGCGCATTGCCCTGTTGGCTGCTAACCGACAATCCGCTCTGGGCCGTAATCATTCTTACTGGTGTCGATCTGGCTGGATTTGGTCCCACCTTTCGGGCTGCTTATTTCTTTCCGCACCAGGAACGCATCAGCTTTTATGGTTTGGCGGCGTTGCGAAACCTGGTGGTGATCCTGGCCCTGGAGCACTACTCGTTGACTACCGTGCTGTTTCCGGCGGCGATCGGTGTGGCCTGCCTGATTTTTGTCACCATGGTGTTTTGGCGGCGGCGCAGGCTGAAGCCGATGCCAGCCAATAACGAATCCTGAGTTTGGCGCTTGGTTTGCGGTTCCACTATACAGAACCCCGTTCTATCCGTATTCTCCCCGGCAATCTCATCGTAACGAGGGAACTGCCATGTACGTTCACGTCAGCACCACGGGCGGTAAGCTGAAAGGTCAGCAGCGCGGTGGCCATGCGGCCTTTCTGGGCATTCCCTATGCGGCGCCGCCGGTGGGGCAGCGCCGTTTTCAGGCGCCAGGACCGGCGCCCACCTGGCGTGGGGAGCGGGATGCGCTGGTGGCGGGCAATGTGGCGCCCCAGGATCCCTTGGTGGGCCCACCCTTTCGTGCTGATGGCCCGGAGAGTGAAGACTGCCTGTTTCTGAATGTGTACACCCCGGCGGCGGACGGCAAAGCCCGGCCGGTGCTGTTCTGGATTCATGGCGGCGGTTTCAGCCACGGCGCAGGTTCTCAGCCTGCCTATGACGGTGGCCCCCTGGCCGAGCGTGGTGACCTGGTGGTGGTGACCATCAACTATCGTGTGGGCGCACTGGGCTATCTGTATCTGGGTGCGCACGGCGGCGCCGACTGGGGCGCCGTGGCCAATGCCGGGCAGCTGGATCAGATTGCGGCGCTGCGCTGGGTGCGGGACAACATTGCGGCCTTCGGTGGTGATCCGGCACGGGTCACTATTTTCGGCCAATCAGCGGGCTCGGTGGCCGTGGGCACTTTGCTCGCCATGCCGGCAGCGGACGGGCTCTATGCCCGAGCCATTATGCAAAGCGGCACGCCGGCACGACTGGGCGGTGTGGAACAGGGCGCCGCGATCAGCGGCGCGTACCTGCAGCGGTTGGGAATTCCAGACGGCAATCCGGAAGCCATGCGCACGGTTGCCGTGGCGGAGCTGCTCAAGGTGCAGGGTCAGCGT
>JBJHDG010000323.1:0-2777 GCA_050486425.1 Pseudomonadales bacterium
CTTGTTCATCAGATTTTTTTCCACGCCGATCATGGAAAATGCCTTTTTGCCGGCAATGCCAGCAATCTGATGCGTGCGACGATTCTCTGGGCTGTGCACCGACACGATACGCGTGCCCGGCTCTTGGGGTGCGTTGGTGTTACGGATACAAATGGGAATCCCCACTTCCCGCACCGGGGCGATGGCTTCGTCATGCAGCACCGAGGCGCCCATGTAGGAAAGCTCACGAATCTCCGCATAGGTCACCTCCAGCATGGGCTGGGCATTGGGCACGATGCGCGGATCCGTCATCAGCAAGCCGGACACGTCGGTCCAGTTTTCATACAACTCCGCCATGGCGGCGCGGGCGGCGATGGCGCCACTGATGTCCGAGCCACCGCGGGAAAACGTTTTTACCTGGCCTTTGTGATCGGCGCCAAAAAATCCTGGCATCACATAGCGTTTGCCCACCGAAGCCAGGCGCGCACCCAGGTTGCGGTAGGTAACAGGATCCACACCACCATTGGCGGTAAGCACAATGTAATCCTTGGGATCAATAAAAGTAGCTTCAAGATAGGCCGCCAGCAGCCAGCCATTGAGATACTCACCACGCGAAGCTACATAATCCCGACTCACACCCTGGGCCAATTCCGCCTGCAACTGATCCAGATGGGTGGCAATGGCCGCCGGCAACCCGAGCTCGGTTTCGATGGCAATAAAGCGTTCGCGAATCAGACGGAAGGGTTCGGCAAAGTCGGTGCCCAGCGCCGCACTGCTCTGGCACAGATACAACAGATCCGTGAGCTTGGCATCACTGGCACTGCGCTTGCCCGGTGCCGAGGGCACTATAATCTGACGCTTCGGATCGGCGTCGATAATGCTTTTCACCTTGCGAAACTGGCTGGCATCGGCAAGGCTGGAGCCGCCAAATTTACAAACGATGCGGGACATGCGCGGGCTTCCTGGGATATGTTTGGCAAGGTTCGGGCGCGCTGCAGCCAAGTCAGCCGGCGCCCATGGCGGGCGCATCTTATCAGAGTCAGGCTTGGCGCGGGACGGGTAACCAGCAGCAGTCATGGCCCACTATCTGCACATCCTGGGCGCCACCCTGGGCGCCACCGGGCCCATCTTCGTGTTGATCCTGCTGGGCCTGGCCTGTCGTCGCTGGGGCCTGGTGGACGACGCCTTCGTGACGGTCTCTTCCCGCCTGGTGTTCAACCTCTGTCTGCCGGTGCTGCTGTTCACCAACATCATCCGCCTGGATCTGGCCGCCACCCTGGAACTGGGCGCACTGCTGTACAGCCTGCTGGCCACCCTGGGCGGCTTTGCCCTGAGTTGGCTGCTGGCCCTGCTCTGGGTGCGGCCGGTGCAGGATCGCGGCGTCTTCGTGCAGGCTTGCTTTCGCGGCAACCTGGCGGTGATCGGCATCGCTCTCTGCGCCAGCGCCTATGGCGAGGCCGGTCTGGCCATAGGCGCGCTGCTGATGGCGGTAATGACCATTCTCTACAACATCCTCAGCGTCATCGTACTGGCCTTCTATGCGGAAACCGGCACCGCCTCCTGGCGCAGCGTGGTGCATGGCATTGTCACCAACCCACTGATCATCGCCATTGTGCTGGCACTGCTGGTGGCCTGGTTACGTCTGCCCATCCCCGAGCTGGCCCTGGCCACCGGCAGTTATCTGGGCAGCATGGCCCTGCCGCTGGCACTGCTGGGTTCCGGTGCCGGCCTGAGCATGAAGGTGCTGCGCGATTCCTCCTATGTCACCGCCCTGGGCGTGACCCTGAAGCTGGCATTGCTGCCGCTGCTCATGACCCTGGGCGCCTGGTGGCTGGGCTTCACCGGCACCGTGCTGGGAGTGATGTTTCTGATGTTCGTCAGCCCGACAGCCGTGGCCAGTTTCGTCATGGCGAAATCCATGGGCGGCAATGACCGCCTGGCCGCCAATCTGGTGATGACCACCACCCTGGGTTCGGTACTCACCACCAGCCTGGGACTGTTTATACTCAAACTGTTGGCGCTGGCTTAAGGTGACACTCATGCAAGGTTTTATTTTCCGGCGCCTGCTGGCGCTGATTCCCACCCTGCTGTTTGCCAGCCTGATCGTGTTCGCATCCATGCGCCTGATTCCGGGCGATGTGATCGATCTGATGCTGGCGCAGAACGATGTGGCCTCCGATGCTGATCGCGCCGCCGTGGAAGCGGCATTGGGATTGGATCACCCGATTCACATTCAATACTTTCGTTGGCTGGGCAATATCCTGCGTGGTGATCTGGGTTATTCCCTGTGGCAGAACACACCGGTCACCAGCCAACTCTGGCAGGCGTTGCCCATCACTTTCGAGTTGGGACTGCTGGCGCTACTGGTGGCATTGAGCGTGGCCATTCCCATTGGCATCTATTCCGCCATGCGCCAAGACACCGCCGGCGACTACATTACACGTTCCTTCTCTCTGCTCATGTTGGCCATTCCCGGCTTTTGGCTGGGCACCCTGGTGATGGTGTTTCCCTCGGTTTGGTGGCGCTGGTCGCCGCCACTGGAGTACACCCCCTTTCTGCAGGACCCATTGCAGAACCTGGCACACATGATTGTGCCCGCCATTCTGCTGGGGCTGTCACTGTCCGCGGTGACCATGCGCATGACCCGCACCATGATGCTGGAGGTGATGCGCCAGGATTACATCCGCACCGCCCGCGCCAAGGGCCTGAGCGAACCCTGGGTGGTGGTGCGACATGCACTGCGTAACGGTCTGATTCCCGTGGTCACCTTGATTGGCCTGCAGGCGCCCCTGCTGATT
>JBJHDG010000324.1:0-2749 GCA_050486425.1 Pseudomonadales bacterium
TGTTGGAACAACGGTACCGCCACCATCATGTTGATGGGCGCGGTTTGTACCAGGGCCTGCAAGTTTTGCTCGGTGGACACCGGCAATCCCAATGGCTGGCTGGATCCGGCGGAACCCGCCAATGCGGCCAGTTCGGTCGCCCTGATGCAGCTGCGTTATGTAGTGTTGACTTCGGTGGATCGGGACGACCTGCCCGATGGCGGTGCCAGCCACTACGCGGCCTGCATCCGTGCCATCAAGGCCGCCAATCCAGATACCGCCGTGGAAGCGCTGACGCCGGATTTCAATGGCCAGCCTGAGCATGTGGCGCTGGTGGTGAACGCACCCCTGGATGTATTTGCCCAGAATCTGGAAACAGTCGCCCGCCTCACGCAGCAGGTGCGCGACCCCCGCGCCGGCTATGCCCAGACCCTGGGCGTGCTGGCCCACGCCAAACAGATACGGCCCGAGGTGCTGACCAAATCCAGCCTGCTATTAGGTCTGGGTGAGACTGACGCTGAAATCCAGACCGCCATGGCCGACCTGCGCGAGCACCAGGTAGACATCCTCACCCTGGGCCAATACCTGCGTCCCACCCTGAATCATCTGCCGGTGCAGCGTTGGGTGCACCCGGATGAGTTTGCGCGTTACCGGGAATGGGGGCTGGCCATGGGCTTTCTGGAGGTTGCTGCCGGCCCGCTGGTGCGTTCCAGTTACCGCGCCGACAAGGTGCTGGACGGCAACAACCTCGGCCTGGCCAGTACCACCCAGCCACAACTGATTGCCGCCCGGCAGCTGCCCTAAGGATATTCCATGAGTCTCTCCGCCCTGCTGCCCGCCAATGCTGCTGCCGACTTCGAATTATTGGTGCTGCCCGCGGCGGATTTTCCGACCTGGCTGACCACAGCGCCCCAGCCCGTGCAGGACTTTCTTGGCCGCAGCAAATTCAAAGCCGATCCCGGCGCCCAGAGCTGGCTGCCCAGCACAACACCACTGCCGCAGCTGTTGCTAATCGCAGCGCCGGAACCGCTGAAAGCACTGGCGGACCTGCCGTTGAAGCTGCCGGAGGGCCGCTATCAACTCAGCGCACCCTGGCAGGACGCAGCCCTGTATCAGGCCCTGTTGGGCTGGGGTTTAGGCGCCTATAAATTCACCCGTTATCGCCAACAGGCGCGAAATCCCGCCCAATTGGTGCTGCCGGCCCGGGCAGACCTGACTCAGCTGCAAGCCGAGCTGGATGCCATCTACCTGACCCGGGATCTGATCAACACCCCCACCAACGACATGTTGCCGGAACAACTGGAAGCCGCCGCCCAGGCCCTGGCCACAGAGTTCGGCGCCAGGTGCAGCAGCATTACCGGTGATGCATTGCTGCAGCAGAACTTTCCCACCATTCATGCCGTGGGGCGGGCCAGCGCCAGCGCGCCCCGGCTCATCCAGCTGCATTGGGGCAAGGCGGAACATCCCCTGGTCTGCATTCTGGGCAAGGGGGTGTGTTTCGACAGTGGCGGGCTGAACATCAAACCGGCCAGCGGTATGCGGTACATGAAAAAAGACATGGGTGGTGCCGCGCATGCTTTGGGGCTGGCGCGACTCATTATGAGCACCCAGCTGCCCATACAACTGCAGGTGCTGATTCCTGCAGTGGAAAATGCCATCGCGGCTAACGCCTTCCGCCCGGGTGACATCATCCGCACCCGCAGTGGCACAACGGTGGAAATTGACAACACGGATGCCGAAGGCCGGCTCGTGCTTTGTGATGCCCTGGCCCTGGCCAGCGCCGCCAAACCCGCACTGATGCTGGATTTTGCCACCCTTACCGGCGCGGCGCGTTCGGCGCTGGGCACGGAACTGCCCGCACTGTTCTGCAACAACGACACCTTGGCACAGGCGCTACTGGATGCCGCACAGTCGTGCGCCGATCCCATCTGGCGTATGCCGCTGCATCAACCCTACAAGAAGATGTTGGATAGCAGCGCGGCAGACTTGGCCAATTCCGCAGCCTCGCCTTACGCCGGCGCTATCACCGCGGCCCTGTTTCTGGAGCATTTCGTCGCTGCCGGCATACCCTGGGCGCACTTTGATCTGATGGCTTGGAACCTCAGCAATCAGCCGGGCCGGCCGGAAGGCGGCGAAGCCATGGCCCTGCGGGCCAGTTTCCACATGCTGCAGAAACTGGCCGCACAAAGGTTCGTCAGCTTGCAGGCCGTTACTGCGTAACGACCTCGGCGGTATCGGCATCTGTGGCCGGCTGCTCCAAACGACCTTCGCCATGCAACAGACTGCCGATCAATAACGAATAGGCCGCTGGCACAGCCACCAGGGTCAGCAGCATGGAAAATACCATACCGCTGATAATGGCAACGGCCATGGGTCCCTGGGTTTCGGAACCTGCACCGGCGCCCAAAGCCGCTGGCAACATGGCCAGAATCAGCGTGAAGGAGGTCATCAACACCGGACGCAAGCGCACCGGGCAGGCTTCCAACAATGCCTGGTTCACGTTCATGCCGCGTTTTTCCCGATACTGATTCGTGAGATCCACCAACAGGATGCCGTTCTTGGTCACCAGCCCCACCAGCAGCACCAACCCGATCATGGAGAAGACATTCAGGCTGTGGTTGAACAACCACAAACCGAAGATACCGCCACTCATGGCGACCGGCAGCGCCACCAGAATAATCACCGGTTGCAGGAACGAATTGAACTGACTGGCGAGCACCATGTAAACCAGAACGACCGCCAGCACGAACACCAGCATGACAGCCTGCAC
>JBJHDG010000325.1:0-2741 GCA_050486425.1 Pseudomonadales bacterium
GGGCGGAGATGAGCCCCGAACTGCCCGCGGTTACCGATTGGTTTGCCATCAGCTCGGCGCGTATCGAAGCCCTGCAGGGGCAGTATCAACATTTGGCCGCAGATTTACTGACGCGGGCGAAGACCCTGTCGGCCCAGGCGCAAGCACACATCAATCTGGTGTTGATCCTCGTGCTGCTGGTGCTGATTGCAGGTGCCGCCCTGGCTTTGCAGGAAGCCCGGCGTGCGGAACGCCTGGCATTGGCCTTGCAGGCACAGAAGACGCATGCCGAGCGCCTGGCGTTGATTGCCAGATACACCCGCAAGATGGCAGTGATTGCTGATGCCAATGGTCGCATTGAATGGGTCAATGAGGGCTTTGAGCAGCTCAGCGGTTACAAGCTGGAGGAGGTCAAGGGCAAAACCCCGGGCTCCTTGTTTGGTGGCCCGAACAAGGATGCGGAAACCCAAACCAAGCTGCGGGAAGCCGTGCGCCTGGGTCTGGATGTTGATGTGGAAGTGCTCAATTACACCAAGGAGGGCAGTCCCATCTGGGTGCGCATTGAGTTGCGTGCACTGCGCGATCTCGCAGGAACCTTGGTGGGCTTTATCGCCTTGGAAACCGACATTTCCGAACGTATGGCGTTGCTGGCGTCGTTGCAGGCCGCCAATGCCCGAGCGGAAGATGCCGTGGCGCATTTGGCCAAGGCGCAGGAAGTGGCCAACATGGGCAGTTGGTCGCTGGATATGCAGGCCGACAGGTTGCTTTGGAGTCAGCAGACCTATCGCATCTTTGGTGATCCGGATCTGCCGGCACCCACCTTTGCCGATTTTATTGCCTTTGTGCACCCGGATGACCTGCGCCTGGTAACCAACGCCTGGGAGGGTGCCGTGCAGGGGCGCCCCTACGATATCGAGCATCGGGTGATTGTGGGTGGACAGGTAAAACATCTGCGGGAAGTGGCTGCGGTGGAATTTGATGTCCAGGGTAAGCCCGTGTCAGCGACGGGCACGGTGCAGGATATTTCCGACCGCAAACGTCTGGAGGCTCAGTTGTTGGAGTCCCAGAAGATGGAAGCCCTGGGCAAACTTACCGGCGGCATTGCCCATGATTTCAATAATCTTCTGCAGGTGATCCTGGGCAGTGCGGAGGATCTGGAAGTGGCGGTGCAGGAGGAGGCGCAATCGCGTCACGCCCAGATGATTCGGGTGGCGGCGGAGCGCGCAGCGGATTTGACCTCCCAGTTGCTGTCCTTCGCCCGGCACCAGATGCTGCAATCAGAAACCCTGGATCTGGGAGCGGCGGTGAATCAGATGCTGCCATTGCTGACACGCCTGTTGCCGGAGTACATCGATGTGCAGGTGCGGATTCCGGACGCGCCAGTGCTGGTGGATGCCGACAGATCGCAGTTGGAAAATGCCTTGCTGAATCTGGTGATCAACGCCCGGGATGCCATGGAGCGGCAAGGCATCCTCAGCTTGCAGGTGGATTTGCTGCCGTTGGATACGGAGCAGGCCGACAGCAGAAATCTTGCGCCTGGCGCCTATGGTCGGTTGCGGGTGACAGATACGGGCGCGGGCATGAGCAAGGAGGTGGCGGCGCGGGCCTTTGAGCCCTTCTTTACCACCAAGGCTGTGGGGCGGGGCACAGGGCTGGGTCTGAGCATGGTCTATGGCTTCGCCAAACAGTCCGGCGGCCACGCGGAAATTCTCAGCAAACCTGGTGAAGGCACCAGTATCAGCGTGCTACTGCCCATCCACCGGCCACCGCCGGCCTGAGGTGGGCGCCACAAGGTTTGCAAGCATAGCGGTTGGAAAAGCCGGTGCAGCTGCGGCGGCTTGTCCGCCGCAGCTGCACTTGCAGATCAGTCAGCGACCAGAATCACCGTGCCCGTGGCGGACAAGGCGCCGCCGGTACCGTTGACGATACAGCTACGGGCTTTGGTTTGCTTGCCAGGCAGACCATGCACGCCATCTTCTGCGGTGCCGGAGAGCTGGCGATAGGCTTCCACCAACAGTTGCATGCCATACATGCCGGAGTGGTTGAACGACAGTCCGCCACCATTGGTGTTGCTGGGCAGTCGGCCACCAGGACGGGCATGACCTTCTTTCCACAGCAGATGACCTTCGCCCCGTCGCGCCAGCCCCAGCATTTCCGCGGTAATGGCCGCGGTGATGGTGAAGGAATCGTAGATCATGGCCATTTCCATGTCTTGCGGCCCCATGCCGGCCATGCGATACGCGGCTTCGGCGGACGCCATGGCGGAGGTGGCAGTGAAGTCGCCCATTTCCAGCATATTGCCGTGGGACATGCTTTCACCGGCACCGGCTACCCACACTGGTTTGGTGTTCAGGCTGCGCGCGATTTCCGGGCTGGCCAGAAGCACCGCGCCGCCATAATCGGTAACCAGGCAACAGTGCAGCAACGTCAGCGGCCAAGCGATCATCTTGGCGTTTTGCACATCCGCCACACTGATGGGGCCACCATGGGCATGGGTGTCTTTGGAATGCATGACCGCACGCGGATTCAAGGTCGCCCATTCCCGGGTTACCACCGCGATATGCGCGAAGTCCTCCGGGGTGGTGCCGTACTTGTGCATGTGTCTGGTCATGGCATGCGCGTAGTTTGAAGGTGGTCCGGACAGACCATAGGCCATGGTCATTTCCGCGCTGGGTGAGGGTACACCACCACCGGGTCGGCCGCCGCCACCACCGCTGCGCCGTGCCGAATAGCCGGCCTGGCCATGGGTGATCAGGGCCACA
>JBJHDG010000326.1:0-2733 GCA_050486425.1 Pseudomonadales bacterium
GTGAATGGCTGCGGCGCTCGGCCCAGTTCGCCCCGAAGCGGGCCGCCGGTGCACTGATGGTAGTGCCATCTTGTTGCACCAATCCGCCCCAGACCGCTGCACCCGTATTTGCATCGCGCAAATAGTTGTTCGGGTTCGCCTCGGACTCTCGGTCTTCCACGGCCAGATTCAGCAGCGCCGACCATTGCCCCAACGCGTAACCGGCCTTGAACTTGAGATTGTGGGTGGTGGTCTCCACCACACCCGTATCCCCGAACCAAAGCCGGGCCACACCCAGGGCATCGTTGCCCGCGATGGCACCGCTGACTTCAGTGGCGCCATCGGCACCGCTGGGGTTGCCGTTGTAAAACGTTTGCGGCTGGGCTTTGTTATCAAGACGGTTATAGGAGAGATACAGGCTCAGATCGTCAGCACTGTCACCGTAGGAAAAAAACTGACGATTACCGCCCAGGGTGCCGTCGTAGCCGTAAGCATCGAAGCGCTGGCTGAATACCGAACTGTCGAAGTGAAACGCCCGCGCCTGGGGAATCGCCGACTCGATAATGACCACGCCTCCCATGGCATTGCCGCTGTATTCCGCCGAGTAGGGGCCATAGAGCACATCCACCCGGGCAATTTCACTGGCCGCAATCAGGGTCCAACGCGGCGCGCCGTTCCAGCGCGACTGCAACAAATAGTGCAATGGCACGCCATCGGCAATTACCATGGAGCGGGAGGTTTGGAACATATTGGCGCCGCGGATACCCAGGGTGCCATTAGAGTCGCCAATAAAGCGGCGCCGAATCACCAAACTGGGTTCGTACTTCACCAGGTCTTCAGTGGTAGCAACGTTGATGGCCGCAAAGTCCACCGGGGTCAGGGTGCTCACCGGCCCTACCGTATCCGCGCGGGATTTCCGGCCCTGGCCCCAAACCACCAACTCCTGTACATAGGGCTCCTCAGCCTGAAGCGCTTCGGTTTCCATCGAGGCGGCATCCAGCGCCAGGGCGGGCACGGCAGCGAACAGCCAGCTACCGCAGGCCAGGGTGCAAAGCGCGTGTGACAGGAATGCGGTATGGCGCGGGAGCATCGACAACGATCCTGTGTAAACGATCCTGTGGAAAGGCTGATGTCAGTCTATGCCGGTCGCCCTGCAAGACAATGCGACCCGTTGTCGCACCAGCAGCGTGCGCTGCGGCATTCTGTCGCATGGGGCTGCGCGCAAGGGGTTTTATACTGGCCTTCATTCTGCGCCGAACCCACACTAAGGCTGCCCATGCACCTGTTCCGCCAGCATCTTTGCCACAACACCGGCCACACCACCTGCCGCAACACCTGCAGGGTTGTGGTGGGCGTGTTGCTGGTGCTGCTGACCGGGCTAAAGCAAGCCCTGGCCTGCGCGCAGGAAATCTCACTGCACTGCGGCAGCACCCCCAGCATTGCCCTGACGGAGGATGGCGCGCTTCTGGCCGTGTTCGTCGCCAATGAGCATATCTATTTCACCCGTAGCGAGTTCACCCTTACCGCGGCGTTCCCCAGCGGCGACCTGGATGCGCTGACATTCACGCCGCCCCTGCGCATCACCCCTGCCGCCGTGCCCATCGACCACAACGGCGAGAGTCGACCCAAGCTTGCACTGGGGCCGGATCAAAGCGTTTTTGTCAGCTGGACCCGGCGTCTGGAAGCGCGTTTCTCTGGCGACGTCTATTTCAGCCGCTCACTGGATGGCGGCAAGACCTTTGACGCACCCAAGGTGCTGCGCGACACGCCCACACCCAGCAGTCACCGCTTTGATGCGCTTACGGTCACCCCCTCCGGGCGACTGTATGCCGCCTGGATCGATAAGCGGGAGATGGATGCAGCCAACGCCCAGGGCGAAAGCTTCTCCGGTGCTTCCATCTACTACAGCTACTCCGACGATCTCGGTGCCAACTTCAGCCCTAACCAACGCGCTGCCGCACACAGCTGTGAATGTTGTCGATTGGCCGTGCTGCCAGCAGGTGATGCAGATATTCGCTTGCTGTGGCGCCATGTGTTTGCCGGTAGCATCCGTGACCATGCGTTGATGCAGATTGGCAGCCAGGGTCCAGGGCCGTTGCAACGTGTCAGCCATGAAAACTGGGAACTGCATGGTTGCCCGCATGAAGGCCCACATATGGCCGCCGCCGACAACGGCCTGCACATGGCCTGGTTTAGCGGCGCTCCCGCTGCCGCCGGCCTGCACTATGGTTTTTATGATGCACACAGTGGTGCCACCTTGCACCAGATGCACATGGATGCCCGCCCCGGTGCTGGTAAGCCGCAACTTGCCGTGCGCGCAGCGCACGTGGATCTGATCTGGCGCGCCCTGGATGGCGAGCAAACCATACTGGTGCATCGCTACTCCACAGACGCAGGCCACAGCTGGTCTGCGCCCCGCACAATCGCCACCAGCACAGGCACAACCGATCATCCCCAGGTGCTACAGCAGGCTGATGATGTTTGGGTGGCCTGGCACACACAGCATGAAGGTTTGCGCGTACTGGCCTTGCCCGCACCAGCGCCACCAGAGCCACCGAAGCCGCCGGCCCTACAGTCCTTCGGGCCGGATTCGAGCGCTGCGCTCCAGGCGCGCTATGCAGAGACACCGGCATTGCTGCTGGTTTGGTCCCTGGGCTGTCACTACTGCAAGGACGGCATGATCAACGCGGGCAAGCTGCGTCAGGCCCATCCTGAGCTCAACCTGATTTTGCTGAACGTGGATCCCGCCGAGGA
>JBJHDG010000327.1:0-2732 GCA_050486425.1 Pseudomonadales bacterium
CGCTCATTGAGATGCTGATTGCCATGGCAATACTGGTGATTCTATCGGCAATCTCAATCCCTTTATATACCGGCTATGTTCGGACCAGCCAGCAAGGTGGGTTACTGCTAAGCATGGATACCATCGTGATGTTCCAGGAGGACTTTCGGCTGCGTAATGGCGTGTATGTCACCACAGGCAGTTATGACGACGCCGGCCCGGCGGGTGGTATGGTTGATCTGGGTTGGAATCCCCAGATAGAAACGGGCACTACCTTTGTGCTGGCGCCGGCCGCAGGAGGCTATGAGGTGACAGGTACAGATTCTTCAGGCGTTACCGTTTGCCGCCGTTATCCAGCCAGAGTTCCCTGCTAAGCCCTACGCTTCATCCGCGTGCCTGATCCATGTATGCTTGCGCCACCCGTGCCGGAATAGCTCAGTCGGTAGAGCGGCGCATTCGTAATGCGTAGGTCCGCGGTTCGAATCCGCGTTCCGGCACCAGCTTGCTACCCCCTATAAAAACCGCATCGACAAATCCAGCGGCCACACCTGTTTGGTGATTTCCCCCACGGAAATAAAATCCACCCCGGTCTCCGCAATGGCGCGCAGACTGTCCCGATTCACCCCGCCGGAGGCTTCCAGTTTCGCCGGCCAGGGTTTTGCCAAGGCCACCGCCTCGCGCATCTGCGCCAGGGAAAAATTATCCAGCATGATGATGTCGCTGCCGCAGCCCAGGGCTTCTTCCAGCTGGACCAGGTTTTCCACCTCCACTTCCACGGGGCGGCCTGGCGCCTGGGTGCGGGCGGCCGCAACGGCGGCGCTGATGCCGCCAGCGGCGGCAATATGGTTTTCCTTGATCAGGAAGGCATCGAACAGGCCGATACGGTGATTGCTGCAGCCGCCACAGCGCACTGCGTATTTTTGCGCCACACGCAGGCCGGGCAGGGTTTTGCGGGTATCCAGGATCTGTACCGGCAGATCGGCCACCAATAGGGCATAGGTGTGGCTGGCGGTGGCGGTACCCGAGAGCAGTTGCAGGAAGTTCAGCAGGCAGCGCTCGGCACTGAGCAGGCTGGGGGCCGGCCCGGACAGGTGCAGCAGGGTTTGCCCGGCGTCGATGGCATCGCCATCCACCACCTGCCAATCCAGGCTGATGGCGGGATCCACCTGCTGGCAGGTTTCCTGGGCCCAGGGCCGACCACAAAAGATGCCCGCCTCCCGGGTAATCACCCGCGCTTGGGCCCGGGTGCCGCTGGGCACCAGCATGGCGCTAATATCCCCGCTGCCAATATCCTCTGCCAGGGCCGCGCGCACATTGTTCCGCACGGCTGTGGTGAGCAGTTCATCCAGTAACATGATTGAATCCCTGAGCGTTGGTGTCGGCGCCAGGTGCCCATCTTAACGCAACGGATCTGGGGTATGGCCATTGTCAGGCGCAGCCTGATTGGTCAGCATGCCGACATCGCCCCACGCGTTTGCTTCCGGGAGGTCCATGTCTGCTACAGCAGCCGCACCTGTTTTCACCATCGACGCTGATCACTGGCTGCACCCGGCCCAGCGTTGTACCTCACCCAATGCTGATGCGCGCAGCCAGCCGCTGGATATCCGCCTGCTGGTGATCCATAACATCAGCCTGCCACCGGGAGAGTTCGGCACGGGTCTGGTGGCGGCGCTGTTCTGCAATCAGTTGGATACAACTGCCCATCCTGTGCTGGCTGATCTGGCGGGTGTGCGGGTGTCCGCGCACCTGCTTATAGAGCGCGACGGGGCGGTGACTCAGTTTGTGCCCTTCAATGCCCGCGCCTGGCATGCCGGGCACTCTTGCTACGCGGGCTGCGCGCAGTGCAATGATTTCAGCATCGGCATTGAGCTGGAAGGCACGGATGAACTGGCCTATACCCAGGCTCAGTATCAGGTGCTCACCGGCATTACCCAGGCGCTGCTGGCGGCTTATCCGCGGCTGTCGCTGGGGGCGCTGGTGGGCCATCAGGAAATCGCGCCCAGCCGCAAAACCGACCCCGGCCCGGTTTTTGACTGGCAGCGCTATCTGCGCGGCTTATACTCCCAATGACAGGCGACAATGACAGACCAGTGGCCGCTGCGCCAGCTGGTGACAGTTGCAGACCTTGCAGTCGGAGCAGGCCATGTCCATAAGCGCTTATGAGTAGCAACGGCCACCCCAGAGATACCCAACCGGCGGAAACCCAGGAGTGGCTGGCGGCCCTGGAAGATGTGTTGCGGCATCAGGGTACCGACCGCGCCAACTATCTGCTGGAACGTCTCTCGGCGCGCATGAGCCAGACCGGTGTGCGCTTGCCCTATACCATCACCACGCCCTATCGCAACAGCATTCCGCCGGAGAAAGAAGCGGTGATGCCGGGCGACTTGTTTATGGAGCGGCGTATTCGTTCCCTGGTGCGCTGGAACGCGTTGGCCATGGTGGTGCGTGCCAATCAACGCGGTGAGGAGCTGGGTGGGCATATTGCCACCTTCGCCTCCGCCGCCACCCTCTATGATGTGGGCTTCAACTACTTCTTCCGTGCGCCCAATGCTGAGCATGCGGGTGACCTGGTGTATTACCAGGGCCACAGCGCGCCTGGCATCTATGCGCGTTCATTTTTGGAAGGGCGCCTGAGCGAGGCGCAGCTGGATGGTTTTCGCCGTGAGGTCAGCGCAGGCGGCCTATCTTCTTATCCGCATCCCTGGTTGATGCCGGATTACTGGCAGTTTCCCACAGTGTCCATGGGCTGTCTC
>JBJHDG010000328.1:0-2716 GCA_050486425.1 Pseudomonadales bacterium
TATGGGCGGAACATCGTCAATGTGATCCTGGTGGACTTCCGCGCCCTGGACACATTGGGTGAAATCTTTGTCTTGGCACTGGCGGCAGTGGGTGTGTATTCCATGATCCGTTTACGCGCGGAGGATAGAGGCTGATGGGCTATTCCCTGATCATTCGTACCACAGCCAGATTCCTGTTGCCGTTGCTGTTGCTGCTGGCCGTGTTTCTGTTACTGCGCGGCCATGATGAGCCGGGCGGCGGTTTTATCGCTGGCCTGGTGGCGGCGCTGGCTTTTGCTTTGTATGTGTTTGCCTTTGATACCGCCACCACGCGGCGGGTGTTACGCCATGATCCCCGTACCCTGGTGGGTATTGGTCTGTTGTTGGCAACCCTGGCTGGCGTGCCGGGTTTACTCTTGGGGCAGAGTTACCTCACCGCTCAGTGGTGGCCCATTCCGCTGGGGCCGCTGGGTGAATTGAAATTGTCCACACCGCTGTTTTTCGATATCGGGGTTTTCCTGGTGGTGCTGGGCACTGTCATGACGATTGTGCTCACCCTGGCGGAGGCGGAGACCGAAGCCGCTGACAGTGCCGATGCGGAAAAACGCAAGGGAGGCCAATAGCATGGAGCCGGTTTTGGCATTGGTATCCGGTGCGCTGTTTACGGCGGCCATCTACCTGATTCTGCGGCGCAGCATTGTGAAGCTGGTGCTGGGGTTGATCCTGTTATCCAACGCCGCCAACTTGCTGATTTTTACCGTTTCCGGGCTGACCCGGGCGGCACCGCCTTTGATTCCGGAGGGTCTGGATGCGCCTGTGGGTTTGGTGGCAGATCCCTTGCCCCAGGCCCTGATTCTCACCGCCATTGTCATCAGCTTTGGCGTGTTGGCATTTGCAGTGGTGCTGATTCACCGCGCCTACGAAGTGGTGGGTCATGACGATCTGGATCAGATGAAGGATACCGACACTTGAGCATCCTGGTTGTTCTGCCCATCCTGATCCCGCTGGCGGCGGGGGCCTTGTCTCTGGCGCTGTGGCGTCATCGATTGACCCAGCGCTGGCTGGCCGTGGGCGGTGCGGCGGCCCTCACCCTGGCCGCCATCTGGTTGCTGCTGGCGGTGATGGAGCACGGCATCCTGGTGATGCACATGGGCGACTGGCCCGGACCTTTCGGCATTGTGCTGGTGGCGGATCTTTTCGGCGCCATCATGACGGTGCTGGGGGGCATCAGTGGCTTGGCGGCAGCGATATTTTCACTCAGCAGTGTGCGCCCGCAGCTGGAGAAATTCGGTTATTACCCGCTGCTACATTTGTTGCTGGCGGGTTGCAGCGGGGCTTTTCTGACCGGCGATATTTTCAATCTCTATGTCTGGGTGGAAGTGCTGCTGGTGGCCTCGTTTGCGTTGTTGACCCTGGGCGGTGAGCGGGCGCAAATGGAAGGCGCCATCAAGTATGTGACCCTCAACATGTTGTCCTCGGTGCTGTTGCTGGTGGCGGTGGGCTTGACCTATGGCATGTTCGGCACCTTGAACATGGCGGACCTGGCGCTGAAGTTCCGCATGGTGGAAGACAATGGCCTGGTTACCTTGATTGCCATCCTGTTTATGGTGTCCTTTGCCATCAAGGCCGCGGCATTTCCGTTTTTCTTTTGGCTGCCGGCGTCTTATCACACGCCCCAGGTGGCGGTGTCGGCACTCTTTGCCGGATTGCTGACCAAAGTGGGGGTGTATGCGTTGTTCCGTGTCTTTACCCTGCTGTTTGATCAGGATCCGGGCTATACCCACAACCTGTTGCTCTGGATTGCCGGCTTCACCATGCTCACTGGGGTACTGGGCGCCGCCGCGCAATTCGAATTTCGCCGTATTCTGTCGTTTCACATCATCAGCCAGATCGGCTATATGCTGATGGGGTTGGCGCTGTTTACGCCCCTGGCCATTGTGGGCGGCGTGTTCTACATCATGCATCACATCATTGTGAAGGCGAATCTGTTCCTGGTCAGTGGTGCGGTTTATCGCATCGCCGGCAGTTACGACTTGAAGCGTCTGGGCGGGCTGTACCGCTCCCACCCCTGGTTGGCGCTACTGTTTCTGGTGCCTGCGCTGTCCCTGGCCGGCATGCCACCCTTGTCAGGCTTTTTCGCCAAATTCATCATTATTCTGGCTGGGGTGCAGGAAGCGGCTTGGCCGATTGTAACGGTGGCATTGATTACCGGTCTGCTGACGCTGTATTCCATGATCAAGATCTGGAATGAAGTGTTCTGGAAAGCACCCGAGGTGACGCCTGAACCCGTGCGGCATCCAGGCGCAGTATGGGTGTTGTATGTGCCCATTATTGGACTGGCATTGATTACCCTGTGTATAGGTTTGCTGGCGCAGCCGATTTATGAATTGGCCCTGGCGGCGGCCCATCAGATGCTGAATCCTGGGCTCTATATTCAGGCCGTACTGGAGCGACAGCCATGACAGTTTTTCTTTGGAATCTGCTGCTGGCCATTGCCTGGGTGGGGGTGTCGGGTAACTTTTCCGAGGTGAATTTTGCCTTTGGCATGCTGGTGGGTTACGGCATTCTGGCCGTGGCATCACGACAGATCGAAGGTGGTGCCAGCTATGTGCGCAAGGTGCCAAAGATCTTCAAGTTCATTGCCTTTTTTATCTATGATCTGATCAAAGCCAACCTGGTAGTGGCCTATGATGTGGTCACGCCGACCCATCTGATGCGTCCAGGTGTGATTGCCATT
>JBJHDG010000329.1:0-2715 GCA_050486425.1 Pseudomonadales bacterium
TGAAACGGGCCAGACCCAGGCCGGCGCTGATGGTCATGCTGTGCTCCAGAAAAACAGGCAAACTGACGCAGTGTGCGATCTTGGACAGCAGACACGCAACTTCTCGGCTAACGGGTCAGATCACGAGGCGCAGGCAGTGACAGTACAGTGGTTGATAGCAGACATCGGCGCCACCCACGCCCGTCTGGCCTTGGTGGATCCCCAGGCGCCCGCGCAGTTACAGGTGCGACAGCGCTGGCAGTTGGCCGACTTTGCCCAGGCCGCGGCGCTTTTCGATGCCTATCTGGCCAGTTGCAAGGCGGAACTGGGCACCGTGCGGTTGGCCGGCGCCGCGCTGGCACTCGCCGGGCCCGTGCAAACCACCAGCACTGGCCAACAGGTCCAGCTGGTGAATGCGCCGCAGTTGTTTTCCGCCGCCGCCCTGAGTCAGCAACTGGGCGCTGCTGTGCATCTGCTGCACGACTTCGCCGCCCAGGCCCATGGCCTGGCAGCCATGCCCGCCGCCCACCGGCAGCAACTGTTGCAACTGGGCGGCACGACCCCAGCCAGCGGCCCCTGCGCCTTGCTCGGCCCCGGCACCGGACTGGGCATGGGCCTGCTGGTACCCCAGGACCATGACTATCTGGTGCTCAGCTCCGAAGGTGGCCACGCCGGCCTGGCACCCGCGGATCTGCTGGAAACCGAGATTCTGCGGCTGCTGTTGCTGCAGCATCCCCATGTCAGTTGGGAAACCGTGCTTTGTGGGTCGGGCCTGGTGCGTTTGTATCAGGCGGTGTGCAACCTCTGGGACTGCGCCCCGGACTGGGACAGGCCGGAGGACATCAGCAGCCAGGCCCTGGCCCTGGACCCGGTGTGCCATCAAACCCTGGAGCTGTTTTGCAGCCTGCTGGGTTCGGCGGCAGGCAGCCAGGCGCTGATCATGGGCGCCACCGGCGGGCTCTACCTTTGCGGCGGCCTGCTGCCCGCCATCAAGCCCCTGCTGCTGGAGAGTCAGTTCCGCCAGCGCTTTGATGCCCACGGCGATCTCTCCGCCTATTGCCGTCAGATCCCCGTGTTCCTGGTGGAAGATCCCTGGCTGGGTCTACGCGGCGCGGCTCAATTTGCCGCGCGTCTGGCGGTTGGCCGATGCCCCCAATCCTGAAGCTGGATCGCAGCCAACCGGCGCCCGTTTGGCTGATCAGCCTGCTGGCGGCGGTGACGGCCGCCGGCCCCTTTGCCATGCAGGCATTTCTGCCGGCCTTGCCCGCCATTGCCCACAGCTTTGCCGTCACTCCAGGTTTGGCGCAGCTCACCCTGAGCCTGTCCTATCTGGCCATTGCCCTGGCCACCCTGGTGTACGGCCCCTTGTCCGATCGTTTCGGGCGCCGCCCGGTGCTCTTTGCCGGCATCTGGATATTCATTCTGGGCAGCCTGGGTTCGGTGCTGGCACCGAACCTGGAACTGCTGATTGTGTTTCGCGTGGTGCAGGCCGCTGGCGGCGCCGCCGGCTTGGTGCTCGCCCGGGCCATTGCCCGGGACCTGTATGGTCCGGTGCAGGCCGCGCGACTCATCGCCCAGCTCACCATGGTCATGGTGGTGGCGCCCATGCTGGGCCCGGTGGTGGGCGGGGTCATTATTGATCTGCTGCACTGGCGCGCCATTTTTGCGGTCACCGCCCTGGTGGGCCTGGTGATCCTGCTCAGTGCCAGCCGTTATCTGGGGGAGTCGCATCAGGAACGGGGTGCGATGGAGTCGCCGCTGGCGCTGGTGCAGGGTTTTGCCGAACTGCTGCGCAGTCCCAGATTCGTGTTGCTGGGCTTGTATCCGGCCCTGGCGGGCATGATCTTCTTCGCCTTCATTGCCGGTGCGCCCTATGTGATGGTGAATCTGCTGCAACGCCCAGCCACCGAGTACGGCCTGTACTTCATGTTGATTGCCGGCGGCTTCATGTTCGGCAACTTCATCACCGTGCACCTGGCGGAACGGGTGGGGCTACTGCCCATGATGATCCTGGGCATGCTGCTGGCAGTGGCGGGCGTACTGCTGTGCGGCCTGTTTCTGGCACTGGATCGCCTCTCACCCCTGACCCTGTTCCTGCCCATCGTGCTGGCCCAGATCGGGCAGGGCCTGGGTATGCCCAATGCCCAGGCAGCGGCCATCAATGAAATGCCCAGCCGGGCCGGCACCGCGTCCGCACTCAGCGGCTTTGTGCAAATGCTGGTGGCAGCCCTGGTGAGTCAGGCAGCGGGGATGCTGGTGGTGGGCAGTGCCTGGCCCTTGGTGGGCCTGATGCTGCTGGGCGCCCTGAGTGCGCTGAGTGCGGCGCTGCTGGTGGTGGCCCTGGACGCCAGAAAACCCGCTGGCCCGGCGTCGCCACCTGCGGTGCCGCCGCCGTATTGACGCTGCGCAGCAGCCTGGGCACTCTGTCCCTGGCCCGGCTATCCCGGCCGGGTCCTGTGTGAATGCCAACGAGGTCGCGCATGCCTTGGCCTATGGTCAAACGGCTGAGCCAACCACCACCCCAGCCGCAAACCCAACCGCAAGCCCAGCCAGTGCCCAGCAGCCAACATTTCTGTGGCGATGCGGTGCGCACCCAGGCGCTGCATGTCTGCAGTCGGGCATTGCTCTGTCTTGGCCATCACTCCCGCGTCTTCACACTCACTGAAGTCCAAACCCTGTTGCCAGAGCTGGGCCGTCTCAATGCCTGCTGGCAACTGCTGCAGCCCGTGCTGCCGG
>JBJHDG010000330.1:0-2700 GCA_050486425.1 Pseudomonadales bacterium
CCATAGTGGTCGGATCCTCCTGTTCTCGTTGGGCCAGATCCTCCTGCAGCGTACGCATGAACAGCTCGCCAGCGCCAATACTGTGCAAAAAGCGCTTGGCTTCGGTGATGTGGCTGCTGTCCTGAACAGGGGCTACCGGGGTGCTGGCGCAGGCGGTAAACAACAGGGCCATAAGGGCAAGGTTGGCAAGACGAAGTGAATGCATCGCGTGGCTTCCTAAGATTACAAAAAGGTTGTTTGCCGGACTGGCATGCAGCGTTGCGCTGGCTGCCCACAGTCTACTTAGTATGCCCGGAAAAAATACCGACAGCCGCTGATTCCCCGGCCCGCCCCATCCCACCCCCACATCCGTTATCATCCCCTCACAATTTATCGCGCTGGAGCCATCATGCCCGCACCCATCACCCGCCAGTTTCCGGCCACCCGCATGCGCCGCAACCGCTTTACCGCATTCTCCCGGGCCCTGGTGCGCGAAACCCAGTTGAGCGTGAATGACCTGATCTACCCCATGTTCATTCTCGCCGGCAGCGGCCGCCGCGAGCCGGTGGCATCCATGCCCGGCATTGAGCGCTTCAGTCTGGATCTGCTGGTGGAGGAGGCCAAGCAGGTGGCAGATCTGGGCATACCCGCCATTGCCCTGTTCCCCAACATAGACGCCGCGCTGAAATCCCTGGATGGTGCCGAGGCCTGGAATCCCGATGGCCTGGTACCCCGGGCCGTGCAGGCGCTGAAACAGGCCGTGCCAGCGCTTGGCATCATCACTGATGCCGCCCTGGATCCCTACACCACCCACGGCCAGGATGGCGTGATCGATGAAGCCGGCTATGTGCTGAACGATGTCACTGTCACTGCCCTCACACGACAGGCCCAAATCTGCGCTGCCGCCGGCGCCGATGTGATCGCCCCTTCCGACATGATGGATGGCCGGGTGGCCGCCATCCGCACAGCGCTGGATGAGAATGGCCATATCAACACCCAGATCATGGCCTACTCTGCCAAGTATGCGTCCAGCTACTACGGCCCGTTCCGGGATGCGGTGGGCTCTGCCGCCAACCTGGGCAAGGGCAACAAGGCCACCTACCAGATGGACCCGGCCAACAGCGACGAAGCCCTGCAGGAAATTGCCCTGGATCTGCAGGAAGGCGCCGATATGGTGATGGTGAAACCGGGCATGCCATACCTGGACATTATCCGCCGGGTGAAAGACCAGTTCGGTGTGCCCACCTTTGCCTACCAGGTCAGCGGTGAATACGCCATGCACCAGGCTGCCATCGCCAATGGCTGGCTGGATGCGGCGGTGATTGCGGAATCCCTGCTGTGTCTGAAGCGCGCCGGCGCCGACGGCATTCTCACTTACTACGCCAAGCAGGTTGCTGCCCAGCTCTAGCGCTAGGCGTCGGCAACGACCAGTTTCATCCCCAGCGCCGCCAGCCGTGCCTGCTCCTGGGCAAGCTCCGCCGCGGATAGCGCATGCGCCGCCAACCATCCCGCTGGCAACTCCAACCGCAGGCCGTCTACCCGGGCGCTGGTGGTAACTGCCGGCAGATCTGCATCGGTGCGGGAGCGGCACAGAATCACCGCCAGCCGCAGCAACACTGCCAGCCGGAGCAGACGCTGGGCCTGCTCCGGCGGGTAGGCCGCAAAGGCGAACTGGGGAATCTGGCCGCGATGGCAACGCACCAGCAGGGCCAGCATCTGTTGTTGCTGGGGGAAGAAGCCAGGCATGTCGCCGTTCTGGATCAGGTAGGCCGCATGGCGCTGAGGCTGGCGCGAGGACACATCAAAGCCGATCTCATGCAGTTGCGCCGCCCAGCCCAGCAATTCGGCATCCGCCGCCGTCAGTTGCCAGGCCCCGGCCAGCGCCTGCTGCAAACCAATGGCCGTCTGCTGCACCCGCCGTACCTGGTCGGCGTCCGCGTGATAGCGGCTGCGCCAGTTATGCACGCTGCGTTGCTGCAGATTATCCAGGTGCGAACTGCCCGCGCTGGCCGCCAGCAGGCCGTCCAGCAAGGTAGCGGTGCTGTAACTGATGCTGTCGATGGGCAAGGATGCGAACAGCGCCGCGACGATTGCCACGCCGGCTGGAAAAATATCCACCCGTTCCGGGGGCAAGCCCGGCAGGCCAAAGGCGGTGATCCAGCCCAGGTTGGCCATGGCCGCTTCCAGCTCCGCGATGCCTGCACTGGTGATGACACCGCCCTGACTCCAGCCGTTGGCGGCCAGTACATTGGCCACGGATTCCAGTGTGCCGGAGGTGCCAATCACCTCATCCCAATGCGCGCCCGCAAGGGCATTCACCGCCGGCGCCAGGACGGCGCAGGCCTGGGCCTTGGCCGCAGCGTAGGCCTGGGCATAAGCCGCCGCCGCACCCTCACTACCGGTATCAGCGCTGGCAGCCTGCAGACTGGCGTCACTGAGGCTGACACAGCCCAGGTTCAAGCTCTGCAGAATCTGCGGCGTGCTGCCTTGCCCCAAGGCCAGCTCGGTACTGCCACCGCCGATGTCCACCACCAGGCGTTGGCGCTGGTCCACCGCCAGGGTGTTGGCCACGCCCAGATAGATCAGGGCAGCTTCCTCAGTGCCGGAGAGCTCCTGCAGCTGGGTGCCGAGCAGGGGGCTGGCGTGAGCCAGAATCGCGTCCCGGGTGCAGCTCGCCCGCAGGGCCGCCGTGCCCGCCTCCCGGCGCGGGGGTGGCGGTGC
>JBJHDG010000331.1:0-2673 GCA_050486425.1 Pseudomonadales bacterium
GGGTCACATCGCCCGCGTCATTGCTCCAGGCATGGCGCTGGTAATGAATGACCGCGGCCAGCTCGGCAGCATTGAGCTGGGTACCAAAGGCCTGCATCGCGGTACCCGGCACGCCCTGGTACACCAGACGCACATGCGCATCCCGATCACCACGCACCACGGCACTACCATCCAACGCCGGGAACACAGGCGGTACACCCTGGCCGTTGCCCATATGGCAAGAGGCACAGAAGCGGCCATAGATGTCCTGCCCCAAACTCATCAGCTCTGCCGGCTCGAAGGTCTGGCTGGCCATGGCCTGACGCTGGGCATAGGCGGATTGCTGATCCGCATACCAGGCATCAAATTCAGCTTCCGGCAGCGCATGCACCACGATGGGCATAAAGCCATGATCACGGCCACAGAGTTCCGCGCACATGCCGCGGTAGACACCTGGCTCGGTCACTTTCACCCAAACATCGTTCAGGATGCCGGGAATGGCATCACGCTTGACGGCAAACTCGGGCACCCACCAGGCGTGAATCACGTCATTGGCAGTGAGCAGCAATTTGATGCGGCGATTTACCGGAATCACCAGTGGGTTATCCACCTCCAGTAGATAATGTTCACCCTTGACGGACTTGTTGTAGATCTCTTCCTTGGGGGTGGCCAGGCTGCTGAAGAATTCCAGCGCCTGGTTACGATCTTCATCCAGATACTTGTACTGCCAGCGCCACTGATAGCCGCGCACCTCAATTTCCATATCGGCGCCACCGGTGTCATACAGATCAATCAGCACCCGGGTGGCAAAGAACGCCATCACAATCAGGATCACCATGGGAATGGCGGTCCAGAGAATTTCCAGCTGGGTGTTCTCATGAAACTGTGCCGGCACGGCACCGCGGGACTTGCGGTGGTAGTACACCGAAATCGCCATGGCACCGAAGACCACCACACCGATAACCACGCAGATGTAAAACACCAGCATGTGCAGGTCGTAAATTTGCTGACTGTAAGTGGACACACCCCGGGGCATATTCAGCGAGCTGGCCCACAGCGGGGCACTGACGGCAGTAAGCAGACTGCCCAATGCAAACTGTAAGGTTTTTGAAATCACTTGGTTCCCTTGCGTTAGACCTGCTGATTGTTCGGCACGCGGATCCTGGAACCACAACAAACCCGTCCGCAGGGGGCTGCGTCGGGGAGCTCCAGTCACGAGGTGGCAAAAAAGGGCTGCGATTATAGCAATGCAACTTCAACAGGCAACAAAATCTGCTGTCGTGCACCCTCCCTTGGCGCAGTCGGATCGCATTATCTATGCCGCCAGGGTGGTGCCAGCATTGATTTATGTCATCTGGGCGTCAGCTATCTGCAGCGTCAGGCGGGTTTTTGTTACTGCTTGCCGGCAGCAGCCGTACCGGCTGCACTGGCGTTTCAGCGCCGACAGGGCCGCGGGCATCCATAAATCTGGCTTTGGGTTCGGCGCTACCAACAACATCATTAAGGCGATCCGTAAAGCCACAGTCCACACAGCGGCGCCGCACCATACTGGTGCTGGCCGAACTGTCCGCCGCATCCGGCTCCACCAGAATACTGTCCATCTGGCCGCAGGCGGGACAAACGGCACCCGCGATAAAGCGCCTACCGGTCATGCTGCCCCTGCTGCTGAATTTGGGCGCGCAACTGCGCATGCATCTGTCGGGTATCCGGCAGCAGGCCATGCCAAATGTGGAAGGCCGCCGCCGCCTGTTCAATCAGCATGCCCAGCCCATCCAGCACCAGGCGCGCGCCGGCACCTTGGCCCCATTGACAGAAGGCGGTGGCATGGGCGCTGTGGGCGCTATAGGCCATGTCATAACAAAGGGCGCCCTGTGCCAGCGCCGGTGCCAGAGCCAGTGTTTCACCCGCCAGACTGGCCGCGGTGCCATTGATAATGAGATCAAACGGACCTTGCAGGTCTGCCAAGGCCACGGCCTGCAGCGGCCGCTCCGGCCCGGCAAACGCCGCCGCCAGCACCTGGGCCCGACTGAAAGTGCGATTGCTCAGCACCAGCGCTGCCGGTGCTGCTGCCAGCAGCGGCGCCAACACACCACGCACAGCGCCACCGGCCCCCAGCAACAACACCCGGGCGCCCGCCAGCGCCAGGTAGCTGGCCAGATCCCGCACCAGGCCCAGGCCATCGGTGTTGTAGCCACAAAACCCATCCCCCTCCCGGGCAATGGTATTCACCGCCCCCGCCTGGGCCGCGTAACTATCATGACGCTGCACCCAGGCAAAGGCCTGCTCCTTGAATGGCAAAGTGACATTCAGCCCGCTGCCGCCGGTGGCGAAAAAATCGGACACCGTGGCAGCAAAACCATCCAAGGGCGCCAGCAGCCGCTCGTAGCTCAGATCAATCCCCGCCGCCTCGGCAAACTGGGCATGGATCTGGGGCGACAGGCTATGGGCAACGGGATGTCCAATCACAGCAAATTTCCGGCGCATACCTAGCCTCCGCGCCTCAGCATCCGGCCGGTGCGGGCATCGCGGATCTGACTGGGTTGGCGGGCACCCCCGGTGACGCCAGGCAGTACATAATCCAGTGGCCCCAACTGCGCGCGCATCTGCAACTGATTGCGGGGCGCGCGGCGGCCGCTGCGATTGGCGGAGGTGGACACCAGGAAACCACCAGCGGCATGGCACAGCGCCCGGGCC
>JBJHDG010000332.1:0-1197 GCA_050486425.1 Pseudomonadales bacterium
GTTCAAGGCAGACCTCGAAGCCGTCACCGGCGACGAGTAAGCCGCGAGCGATTCGACGTGCAAGCATCGAGGGGGTGGCCGGTCGGCTGCCCCCTCGGCGTTTGGACGCAGATCCGACTGAAACTCAACTCAACCCGTTTCTGCGCATCATCCCGCGCAGCGGAGCCTGGAGCCTGCCGCCGTTGCTGCTGGCCTGTACGCTATGACTGCCGTGATCGCTGCACGCACTGGCCAGCAGCAGCGCTGCCGGAATGAGCAGTGGGGCAAGGACAGAGCGTAGTGGTCGCGGCATGATCAGCTTCCTTTGTTGCAAGTTCCGGAACGGCGGCTAAACATAATGGTCCATGTGGCCTGACGGCAAGGACAATCTGGTCAATTTACGTACAATGCCGCTACTCGCGCCCCATCGTACCAGGGGGCTGCGCACAGACAGGAGATTCAGTGTGACGCCACCAGCGTGCTGCCATAGCCAACCACAACTGCCGAAGCTGTACGCAAGACTGGCTGCGGCATCGATGATCGGCGTGCTGGCCCTGTGGGCATTGCCGGTGCTGGCACTAGAAGCCCCCAAGGATCCACTGGCTGCCAGCGACAGTGAATTCCTGCCGGTGGATCAGGCGTTTCAGTTGCAGGCCTTTCGTAGCGCACCGGATGTGGTGCAATTGCGCTGGGATGTCGCTGAGGATTACTACCTGTACCGGCATGCGTTCGAGTTCGCGCCGGTGGCGGGGAATCCGGCAGCTGTCACCGCCGAGTTCACGCCTGGACTGGCCAAGGTCGATGAATATTTCGGTCAGGTGGAGGTTTATTACGATCAGGCCAGCATCAGATTGCGCTTGCAGGGCCTGGCGGCAGGTGCGGAGGAGCTGGCGCTGGATGTTACCTATCAGGGTTGTGCGGATGCCGGACTTTGTTATGCACCCGAGACCAGGCGCGTCAGCTTTGTGGCGGACGTGCCTGAGGCAACCCTGACCCGCGTGCGCAGCACCCGCAGCTGGGCAGCGCCGCCTGGCGCCCCCGGTGCAGCAGCGCCTGCTGTGACGCCAACTGGTGTCGCAGGCGGCACGCGTTGGGCGTTGCTGCTGGCTGGTGCCGGTGCGCTGCTGGTGGCGGTTGGCCTGGTGCTGACCTGGCGCCGCAAGTCCTAGGCATCCGCTGGCATTGACAGGGCTGAGGTCTGCACGCTGGTAATTCTGC
>JBJHDG010000332.1:1207-2658 GCA_050486425.1 Pseudomonadales bacterium
GATGAGCCCGTCGCCTTCGCGAGACCGGCTCGTGCGCAAACTCCAGGACGTCCTCGGCGATGCGATTTGCCAAGCGCTCGACGACCCGCTGGTCGTCGAGGTCATGCTCAATCCGGACGGACGGCTTTTCGTTGAACGGCTGGGGCAGGGGAACGAGCCAATTGGCGTACTCGCGCCTGGTGCTGACCTGGCGCCGCAAGTCCTAGGCATCCGCTGGCATTGACAGGGCTGAGGTCTGCACGCTGGTAATTCTGCGCGTAATTATTCAGACTCTTTGGCGCGCGTACGGCGCGCACTGTCATCCGTACCGGGCGCACCATCATCAAGGAAGAGACAGGACTCACAGGACTGCCCATGGCCAAACTACTGGTACTCCATGGCCCCAACCTGAATCTGCTGGGTACCAGAGAGCCTGCGCTCTATGGCAGCACCCGGCTGGCAGACATAGATCAGCGTCTGCAGCAGCTGGCAGCCAGCGCCGGGCATCAACTGCACAGCCTGCAGAGCAATGCCGAGCATGTGCTGGTGGATGCCGTGCAGCAGGCCGGTGCCGACGGCGTCGCCTACATCATCATCAACCCCGGCGCTTATACCCACACCAGCATTGCGCTGCGGGATGCGCTGCTGGGGGTTGGCATTCCTTTTATCGAAGTGCACCTGTCCAATGTGCACGCCCGGGAAAGTTTCCGTCGGCAGTCCTATCTGGCTGATGTGGCCCAGGGTGTGATCTGTGGCTTGGGTGCTCAGGGCTATGAGCTGGCATTGCAGGCGGCGCTGACGCGACTCGCCACAGGGGTCAGTTGAACCTTGGCCTGGCTGCAACTCAGCTTGCCGGTGGGCGCTGCGGATTTTGAGGAACTCAGTGATCTACTCATGCTGCTGGGCGCGGTTTCAGTAACAGCGCTGGATGCCGGCGATCAGCCCATCCTGGAGCCGGATCCGGGTGCCATGCCGCTCTGGGATCAGGTCCAGCTGCAAGCCCTATGGCCGCTGGATGCAGATCTGCAGGGGCTGCAGCAGGTGCCGTCCTGGTTTGCCGCGCGGCAACAGGCGGCACCGGCGCTGGCGCTGGAATTTGTTGCGGATGCGGACTGGTCCAATACCTGGCGCGAGGGCCTGAGCCCACGCAACTTCGGCGGCAAGCTTTGGGTGGTGCCTTCGGCTTGGGAGTCACCGGAACCGCTCGCCGGTGCACGCCTGGTGCTGGATCCAGGACTGGCATTCGGCACCGGTACCCATCCCACCACGGCGCTATGCCTACAGGCCCTGGCGGCACTGCCGCTCACTGCTGCCCGCGTGCTGGACTATGGCTGCGGCTCAGGAATCCTGGGGATTGCCGCCTTGTTGCTGGGTGCCAAACAGGTGTTGGCCGTGGACCACGATCCTCAGGCGCTGCTGGCCAGTGCCGACAACCTGGCCCGTAACCAGCTTGACCCAGCGCTGCTGCAACT
>JBJHDG010000333.1:0-2653 GCA_050486425.1 Pseudomonadales bacterium
GCTGGATCTGGCAGGCGTGGACGCAACCCTGGTGCAGGACCCTGCCCGGATGCGCCGCGCCGAGCAGCGCCGGGTCGCCGGCAATCCCGCAAAACTCAAACAGACCACCGGCTGGGCACCCGCCTGGTCGCTGGACGCCACCCTTGGCAGCATTCTGGAAGACTGGGACAGGAGAGAACAAGCATCATGAGCAAATCCGCACTGATCACCGGCATTACCGGCCAGGATGGCGCCTATCTGGCAAAGCTGTTACTGGAGAAAGGTTACGCGGTGCATGGCTTTGTCGCCCGCCGTAGCACCGATACCCGCTGGCGTTTGCGCGAGCTGGGCATAGAGCAGGACATCAGCTATCAGGATGGTGATCTGGCCGACGCCGCCTCCGTGCAGCGCGCGGTGATCAAGGCTAAGCCCGCTGAAATATACAATCTGGGGGCGCAGAGTTTTGTCGGCACCTCCTGGGACCAACCTATTATCACCGGCGTGGTGGACGGCCTGGGCGTTACCCATGTGCTGGAAGCCATCCGTCAGTTCAGCCCGGAGACCCGTTTCTACCAGGCCTCCACCAGCGAAATGTTTGGTCAGATCCAGGCGCAAAAACAGGATGAAAACACCCCATTCTATCCACGCAGCCCCTACGGCGTAGCCAAACTCTACGGCCACTGGATCACCATCAACTACCGCGAGAGTTTCAACCTGCACGCCAGCAGCGGCATCCTGTTCAACCATGAATCCCCGCTGCGCGGCATCGAGTTCGTTACCCGCAAGGTCACCGATGCGGTGGCCCGTATCAAGCTTGGACTGCAACAGGAACTGCGCCTTGGCAACATCGATGCCAGGCGCGACTGGGGTTTTGCCGGTGATTATGTGGAAGCCATGTGGCTGATGTTGCAACAGGAGCAACCCGACGACTATGTGGTGGCCACCGGCATCACCACCACGGTGCGGGATATGTGCCGCCTGGCATTCGGCCATGTGGGGCTGAACTATGAAGACTATGTGGTCATCGATCCGAAGTTCTTCCGCCCGGCGGAGGTTGAGATTCTGCTGGGTAATCCGGCCAAGGCCGAAGATAAGCTGGGCTGGAAAGCCAAAACCAGCCTCGAGGAACTGATGGCCATGATGGTGGAAGCGGATCTGCGCCGCGTGGGTGGCCACAGCTGAGCTGGATGCAGCATGCAGGTTGGCCTTAATGCCCGGATTCTGCGCGCACCCCGTGCCGGCATTGGCACCTATGTGCGAGAGCTGAGCCGGGCGCTGCAGGCCAGTGGTGAGGTCGCGCTGCACTTTTTCGACGGCTGGCGTTGGTCGGAAGCGCTGCCGGCAGCACCACAGCCGGGTTACCGGCGTTGGACCAGCCTGGGTAAGCTGCTGCCCAATGCTTACGCGCTGCGGCGCCGGACGGAGTCGTATCGCTTCAACCGCGGCCTGCCTGCGGGCATGCAGCTCTATCATGAGCCCAGCCTATGGCCGCTGCCCTATGCCGGCCCGACGCTGATCACCGTTCATGATCTCACCCACGAGCGCTATCCAGAGACCCAGCCCGCAGATCGCCTGCGGGAGATCCAGCGCCAGCTGCCCAGCGCACTGACGCGCGCCCGGCACATCCTCACCGTCTCCGAATTTACCGCCACAGAAATTGTGCAGCACTATGGCATCGACAGATCCCGCATCCGGGTGACGCCGGAGGCGCCGGCGTCCCACTTCCGGCCACACACAGACGCCGAGTTGCTGGCACCGCTGGCCCGCTTTGGCGTGCTGCCACGACAATACTTTCTCGCGGTGGGCACGCTGGAACCACGCAAGAACCTGCCCGTCGCATTGCAGGCGCAAGCGCGATTGCCCGCTGCCATCAGTGCCCGTGCGCCCCTGCTCATTGTGGGCATGCCCGGTTGGCAGCAACAAACATTCAGCGCCGAGCTCGATCGCGCCATCCGCAGCGGTCTGGTGCGGTTTCTCGGCTATCAATCCGACACAGACCTGGCGCAGCTGATGGCCGGCGCCACCGCTCTGGTGTTTCCGTCACGCTATGAGGGTTTCGGCCTGCCGGTGCTGGAAGCCATGGCCAGCGGCACGCCGGTAATACTGGGGCGCAACAGCGCACTGCCTGAGGTTGCGGACAATGCCGGGCTGTACACGGACACCACAGATGCCAGCGCCTGTGCTGAGGCCATGCAACAACTTTGGGAAGACAGCAGTCTTTGGCATCGCTTACAGCAACAGGGCTTGGCCCAGGCCCAGCACTTCAGTTGGACACAGTGCGCAGCAGCAACGCTAGATGCCTATCAAGCGGCGCTGAGCTAGCACAACCGCACCGGCATTAACCGGCTTCGAGAAAACGCCGCTGAAACTCCGCAATGCGCGCGGCATTGGCACCCAAATCACTGCGCCCCACCCGTGACACCGAACGCAGATCGATACGGCTGCCCGCCAGGTCACCAGGTCGAATACGCACCACCACATCATCCTTGAAACCAAACCAGAATGTGGTGGCCACGGCTTCCAGTTGGCCCAGTTCAGCATCTGCCAGCGTAATCTCCAGCCCCATGGCAATGAGTACCTGTTGTGCTCTGGCAAAGCTCTCGGCTGGCCGCAGGTCCACCTCGATGGGTTGCAGCCAGGCATAGGCGCGCTGCTGCAAGGGCAACAGCAGCTC
>JBJHDG010000334.1:0-2643 GCA_050486425.1 Pseudomonadales bacterium
ATATCCTGGGTCATAAGGAGTTCTGGGGCCTGGTGTTGAAGGTGACGCCGGCGGTGCTGGTGCCGCGACCGGAAACCGAACTGCTGGTGGAGTTGGCGCTGGCACATTGGCCCCAGCGCCCAGGGCGGGTGACGGTGCTGGACCTGGGTACGGGCTCCGGCGCCATTGCCCTGGCCCTGGCCTGGGAAAAGCCCGGCGCCCAGATCACCGCAGTGGATAAATCTGCGGCGGCGCTGGCGGTGGCGCGGCAGAACGCCGTAAGCCTGGGCCTGCAGGTGCGCTTTGTGCAAAGCGACTGGTTCAGCGCCGTTGAAGAGAAGTTCGACTTGATTCTGTCGAATCCCCCCTATGTGGCAGACCAGGATCCACATTTGGCAGACCCCGCGCTGCAACATGAACCCCGGGAGGCGCTTTGCGCCGGCCCCAAGGGTCTGAACGCCCTGGCCCGCATCATCCGTCAGGCGTACCGGCGCATGCGCCCGGGCGCTGTGTTGCTACTGGAACATGGCCATGACCAGGCCAAAGCCCTGCATGCCATGCTCCGGGAGGCCGGCCTGGTGGAGATCCGTACCTGTCAGGACCTGGCAGGACTGGACCGGGTGACCTTGGCCCGGCATCCGGAAGCGGCGCGCCTGGAACCCAGTGCCTGGGCGGGCCACAACCAAGCAAACCCTTCCGACACCACCCCTGAATGATGGCCATGAATGACGCCCAGCTGCTCAGATACAGCCGCCAGATCCTGCTGCCCGAGCTGGATATCGCCGGCCAGGAACGCCTGTTGGCAGCCCGGGTGCTGGTGGTGGGGTTGGGCGGCCTGGGCTCGCCGGTAGCCCTGTACCTGGCGGCCGCCGGTGTTGGTCAGCTCACCCTGGCAGATCCGGATACGGTGGAACTGAGCAACCTGCAACGCCAGATCATTCATCAGCACGCCAGCATCGGCAGCGCCAAAACCAGCTCTGCGGCCGCCACCCTGATGGCACTGGATCCGGCACTCAAGGTGCGCTGCCTGCCCGAACGCCTGGCCGGGGCAGCGCTCCAGACCGCCGTTGCTAACGCCGATTTGGTGGTGGATGCCAGTGACAACTTCGCCACCCGCTAT
This sequence comes from Pseudomonadales bacterium, assembly GCA_050486425.1. Classification (GTDB taxonomy): domain Bacteria; phylum Pseudomonadota; class Gammaproteobacteria; order Pseudomonadales; family Azotimanducaceae; genus SKXG01. Next base: position 1,100 of record JBJHDG010000334.1, read on the forward strand.
GCCTTGAATGCGGCCTGCTTTCAACAGCGCGTACCCCTGGTGATGGGGGCGGCCCTGGGGTTTGAAGGCCAGGTGGCCTGCTTTGATCCGCGCCAGGCAGATTCACCCTGCTACCGCTGTCTGTATCCCAGCGCTGATGATGCCGCGCAGAACTGTGCGGAAGCCGGCGTGGTGGCGCCGCTGGTAGGCGTGATTGGCAGTCTGCAAGCCATGGAAGCCGTGAAGCTGCTCTGCGGCCTGGGTTCCTCACTGATAGGCCAGGTGCTGTATTACGACGCCCTGCTGGGCAGTTGTCACCAGCTGCGGCTCAAACGCCGGGCGGATTGCCCGGAACATGGCGCCAACTGACGCCCAGGCGGCTGCATAAGACAGTCAGCAGGGGTACCTGCAAGTCAACGGGGGCAAGTGCCGGTTGCCACTGGCTGATCTGCGCCACCGCCAACCCGGCCATGCCGCAGGGATTGATACCGGCAAAGGGCGCCAGATCCATGGCCACATTCAGGCTCAGGCCGTGATAGCTGCAGCCTTTGCGAATGCGCAAACCCAAAGCGGCAATCTTCGGGCCTTGCGCATCAGCAACATAAACCCCAGGCGCATCCGCGCGGCTGCAGGCAGCAATGCCCAGTGTCGCCAGCAGCGCAATCAGGCTGTCTTCGATGAGGCTGACCAATGCCCTTGGCCCCAACCCCAGGCGTCGTAAATCCAACAGCAAATAAGCCACCAGTTGGCCAGGTCCGTGGTAGGTAATCTGGCCACCCCGATCGGACTGCACCAGCGGTATCTCACCTGCGCCCAGCAGATGCTCGGCGCGCCCCGCCTGACCTTGGGTGTAAACCGGTGCGTGTTCGGTAAACCAGATTTCATCCGGCGTGTCCACGCTGCGACTGCGGGTGAACGCCTGCATGGCGGCCAGCACCGGCTGATACCGGGTACGGCCCAGATCACGCACCAGCAGTACTGGCGCCACCAGCACCGGTGCCACCATCGCTAAAGCACCAACCGCACCTGGGCATAGCTGCGCAGGCTCTCATGCAGCGCCTGCAATTGGGCCTCACCGGTGGCCCGAATGCGCAGGGTGACTGCACAGAAATTGCCTTCCTTGCTGTGCCGCACACTCATCTGGGCCGCAGTAACTTCCGGAGCATGCAGCTGGGTGAGTTGTAATACGCGCAGCTCGAATTCCTCATGGAAGTCGCCGATGACCTTGATGGGATAGTCATCGCAGGGAAATTCTATGCGCGGGGGTTCCTGATTCAACGAAAGAGCTCCACCAAAAACAGCTTGATGGCGTGCCAGAAGCGGCGCCAAAAACCACCCTGAGGCACAGCTTCCAATGCCACCAGGGGTGCTTGGTAAACCAGCTGATCATCCAGCATCACTTTCAGGGTGCCCAACTGTGCACCCTGCTCCACCGGCGCCCGGATCACCCGCAACTGCTCCAGCTCTGCGCGCAGATCCTGATAGCGGCCACGGGGAATGGTGAGATAGGCATCTTCCTGCAACCCCAGCCGCACTTCATCCTGGGCCCCGCGCCAGACCTGGGC
>JBJHDG010000335.1:0-2640 GCA_050486425.1 Pseudomonadales bacterium
GGATCACTGCATAGATAATGTCTAGTCGGGCATCGTCGTGCAGATAGCCTTCATTGGTGGTGATCTCGGTAAAAACCTTGCGCCAGAATGCGACGTCGGGTTCCAACCCGGCAGGTCGGTGCAGTAGTAAATGTTGGTTGCTCGGTACGGTGGCGCTGGCGGTGGTCGGCGCTGCTGCCCGGATCAGCTCCGGAAAGCCTGCCTGGGACCAGAATTCGTCATCTTCTGCGGTGGCGGCCAGTGCCGAGTTACTGAGCAGCAGTAGCGGGAAGAGTTGCGCAAACCAACGTGAGGGAAGGCGGGACATTCGAACTCCGGACATTGCGTGACCTCCATGTGCGCCCGGACTGATGCCGGTCGCCCCCTGGTTACTACTACACGACTGCTGGTTTGTGGCTACCGGGACAGTTCCATTGCCAACGGCAGCGACGAGGGCCAGACAGTTTTGCCATGGCGCGGGCACCCTTGTCCAGCGGCAACAGGTAAATGGTCCGGCGGCGGTGCTGGCGCCGGAACCAAGTCACATTTCTAGCGCTGGATGCCCGCTAGCCGGCATGCCTGCAACAAGCATAGTCCAGGCGCCGGCAGGGCCTGCCGCAGTCGATGAGCGGGGGGTTAACCCGGGGGCCAGCTGCCGTCCGGCCGGGGTTTGATCCAGAGGTGGCTGTACCAATAGAAGCGGCCGCGCTCGCCAGCCACAGGAGCGGTGCAGTTGTATTTGCTGCGGCCCGGGGGCAGCTCGCCATTGGCGCGAATGCGCAATCTGTTAGTGGCGGCATCGCGTTCCATGGTGACGCCGCCGGGTACGGACGCAAAGCAGTTCACCTGTGCCACGCCGGGTCCGCCGGGCCGCAACTCCAGTGGCAGGGTGGGGGTGGCAGCATCGGCGGCGAGCACCGGCTGTGCCGGGCCGATCAGGCTTACCGGCATGGGGCGAGACCACACCCGCAGGCTGAAATTATCCATATCCGCAAAGCCGGTGGAGATGGGGAAGCGGGGTGCGTTGAGCATATTGGTGCCGGGGCCGATGGCGCCGGACTGTTGCCCCAGGCCGATGAAATTCATCTCTTGCACCAGGGTTTCCAGGGCCGGGTCCACTTCACCGTAGGGGTAGGCCAGCACGCGCAGCGCAGTGGGGGTCTCCTCTTCCAGCCGCGCCTGGGCAGCCAATACTTCCTGGCGCACGGCGGTCATCCATTCGTCGCGATTGAGTTCGCTGCGCATACGCACCAGGTTGGCGTGGGTCAGTGTGTGATTGCCCATGGTGGCGCCGGCTGCTGCCATGGTGCGCAGCTGATCCCAGGTCACATAGTTGCCGAAACCTTGATCGATGTAGTTGGTGCTGACAAAGACGGTAAATGGCCAGTTGCGCGCCCGCAGCAGGGGGAATGCCTGGGTGTAGACGGAGATATAGGCATCATCAAAGGTGATGGCCACCGACCGGGGTGGCAGCGGCCGGCTATTGCTGACGGCACCCAACAAATCGGCCAAATCCATGACATTGAAATTATTGTCGGCCAGATACTGCAGATGGGCCGCAAAGGCTTCCGGGGTGACGCTGGTGCTGCGGGGTGTATCCGTGTCCACATGGTGGTACATCAGCACCACGCCGTAGTCCTGGCCGTTTTCGGCCTGAGCCTGTTCGCCGCAGCCCGTCAGGAGAGCTGCAAGCGTCAACACGAGCATGGCTGCCAGCTGTTGGTTGCAACGATGCAATCTGGTCATGGGCATTATCCCTCCATGGCGGATGCGGATTCGGTGGTCGACGCTCCGGTGGGCGGCGGTTCCAGGGCATTTTGCAGGATTAGCGCCTTGATCTCATCCACATAGGCGTCCCGGCGTTCGGAATACAATACCAGCCCTTCCGCCAGCGCCAGACCGGTCACAGGTGTGTCTGTTGCACGGAGCTGTTCGCGCAGCAGGCGCAGCTCCCGATAACTCGGGTGCGTGTTCAGGTTCATCATGTAGCTGTGCACGGACTCAGCAGGTGTGGCAAAGGCGCGTACCTCATGCCGGCGCCCCGGCCGCCGTGCCTGGGGTACCAGGCCACAGCCTGGGCTGAAACACCATTCACCAAACAGATTGTTGGCTTCCAGGGCAAAACGGGAAGTGCCCCAGCCGGATTCCTTGGCTGCCTGGATCAGTACCAGACTCTCTGGCAGGGCATCCACCCGCTTTAGCGCCAGACGCAGTATCTCCTCCGCGCCATGTTCGACGTCAATGCGATAGGCCGCCGCGATTTCCTGTAGGTACGCTTGTTGCCAGCGGCCCAGGGTGCCACCGGCTGCCAGACGTTGCTGCATGCGAATCAGTAATGCCCGGCGGTTGAGCTGGGCGGCATTTTCATCGGCCACCAGTGGGCGCAGGTAATCGAAGAAGGCGTCCTTGCGTGCAGCCGGTTCCAGTTCACTCAGGTCTGGCAGGGGTGGTGGCGGCGCAGCTGTCGGCGCTGGGCGTAACACCAGCAGTGCGAAACCGATGGCCAATGCGGGTGTCAGTACCAGCGCCAGCCATTGTCTGTGGTTGAGTTGTTGTGCCATGCGGCGGCAGTATGCCAGATGCAATACGGCTTGGGGTCTGAACCATGCATGCATTTCTTTATCGCTGGTTGTTGCGCAGTGCGCCTCACGTGCTTGGTGC
>JBJHDG010000336.1:0-2639 GCA_050486425.1 Pseudomonadales bacterium
CACCACACCCAGCGCATGTGCCCCTGGCCCAGCCTGGGTGTGGCCAGCTGCGCCACCTGATCCCGTAACTGATAAGCCAGGAAACGACCGCCGGCGGGCAGCACCTCAGCAATCTGGGCCAGGATGGCCGCGCCTACCTCAGCCGGTATGGTGGAGAAGGGAATTCCGGACACAATCACATCCGGCACACCTAGATGCAGATCGGCCAGTACCTGGGCCAGCTCGGTAGCGCTGCCTGCATGTACCAGCAGGCGGGGTTCGGTTTGTGCGCGCTGCCGCAGCAGGGCGGCAAAGTCGGCATCCAGTTCAATGGCCAGGAGTCTGGCATCCGCGGGCAAGGCCGCCAGCAGCGCCTCGGTGGTGCCGCCGGTGCCCGGACCCAGTTCCACCACCAGCTTGGCGCCGGCCAGGTCTGCGGTGCGTACCAGCTGCCGCTCCAGGCGGCGGGAGCTGGGCATGAAAGAACCTATGCGCGAAGGATGCCGCAGGAATCCCAACAGAAACTGCCAGCGGCGTCGGGCGCCGGATCGCGTCATCAAACCTCCCGGACTGCGCACGTCAGGCGCAGTAGATATCCTTGAGCTTGGTTAGCAGGGCGCTGGCACGAGGATCCGCCAGGCGGTAGTAGATGGTCTGGGACTCCCGCCGGGTAGCCACCAGCCCTTCCTCCCGCATGCGGGCCAGATGCTGGGACAGCGCGGACTGGCTTAGCCCCACCCGGATCGCCAGCTCACCCACAGAGACTTCAGCCCCGCCCACCAAACGGCAGAGAATCAGCAGGCGCTTTTCATTGGCCAGCAGCTTGAGCATGGCGGCAGCGGCTGCCGCCTGCTGTTCAAACTCAGCGATATTCCAGTCCGCCGCCCCTGTCTGTAGGTCCACCCTCACATCTGCCTTCAAGAGCCACCTCTGCCTGCCGGCTAATTTAGCGTAAACTAATCTATAGCCGAAGCAGGCTGCTGTCTAGTCCGACCTGTATTCCCGGATGGGTCGCCACCAGCGCCAGATGAGCAGGGTGGCGCCCAGTGCGATCACCCCACCCAGCACCATGGTATTGCCGGCACCAATGCTGGCGGCCCAAAAACCAACCCAAATAGTGCCGATATTGTTGGCGGTCTGCGCGGCCAGAATCATGAAGGCCACCGCGCGGCCCCGCATGGCGTCTTCGGTGGTTAGCATCACAGTGGTCTGGCGCACCGCCACGGTCACTGCGTCCGCCGCACCCAGGCCGGCAATCATCAGCGCCCCCAGCCAAATGCTGGTCACGGTGCCAAAGCCGAACAGGATCAGGGCGTAGGCCAGGGTGGCGTAGAGCACCAGCATGCCCTTGGCGCGGTAACCGGAAAGAAACAGTGCCACAAAGGCGCCGCCAATGGCGCCCAGGGAGTTGGCCGCGCCCAACAATCCGGTGGCGCTGGCGCCACCCCGAAACAGGCCCCGTGCCAACACCGGCAGAATCTCCCGATAGAACGACACCACGGTGACGCCGGTATCCAGCAGAAACAGCCCGGGCAGGATGGGGTGGCGTACCACATAACGGAAACCATCCTTGATGCGGGTGATGGCGGATCCGGCCACGGCACCCACCGCGCGCCCATCCACGCGAATCAGCAGTGGCATCAGCAAGGCTGGCAAGGACAGCAATGCGCCGACCAGAAAGGCCGGCGCCAGGCCCAGACTCAGGGCCACCACCGCAAACAGCAACGGCCCCGCAATGGCGGCGCCATTCTGGGTGGCGGTGTCCGTGGCGATGGCCAGCATGAGTTTAGATTCCGGCACCACCGCAGGTACCAGGGCGGAACGGGCCGGGTTGCCCAGCATCTGACTGGCCGCCGTGACGGCGATACCCATATAAACCATGCCCGGTGTCAGCATCTCGGTAAGGGCGAGCACACCCATACTGGCCATGGCCACAAAGGTCGTGGCATTGGCCAGGGCCAGCAGGTAGCGCCTGTCGCTGCCATCCGCCAGGCTGCCGCCCCAAAGCAGGGCCGGAATCTGCACCACCAGCTGCACCACGCCGATCATACCCACCAGCACCGCCGAGTCGGTGGTTTCCAGCAACCATTGCGCAGTCACCAAAATGCGCACCCAGATGGCCATGGAACCACTCAGCGTGGCGACCCAAAGCAGTCGGTAGTTGCGATGTATGAAAGCGTCCCAAGCCCGCAGGCGTGGCCGTGCGCCCGGCACCTCGCCGTCAGCGTGCATGCACTTGATTCCGATTCAGCAGCAGATGGATCTGGTTGCTGCGGCGCGGATGATCCAGAGCACCGAAGGGCAGCACCAGATCTTCCCGGCCATCGCCATCCAAATCCAGCAGCCGCACATTGTCCGCATCCCGGGGCAAACGCAGCGGGTATTGTTCGGCGCGGCGGGCAAACAAACCACTGTCGGTGGCCGCGTAGCGTTGCAGACTGTCGGTGCCTTCACTGATCAGCAGATCCTTGCTGCCGCTGCCGCGCAGATCAGCCAGACGGATCAGCGGCATGTGCACCGTGCCGCCGCGCAGGTTCACTTCCACCCGAGCGCTCTGCTGATAATCCGCCACGTCCGGGAAACTGCCGTCTTCACGTTGCAGAAAAAACCGGATCTCGCTGCTGGCGGCGCCAGTAAGCAGGGCCCGCACCACGGTACCC
>JBJHDG010000337.1:0-2638 GCA_050486425.1 Pseudomonadales bacterium
TAGGCGCGGCCGATCCAGATCCAGCACGCCAGCCATGACCCGCTCCACCACATCCGTGACCGTTTCGCGAGGCATGGGCATTTCGGAATCTATCTTGCGCAGCGCATCATCCAAGTCCGTAAAGAACGGATGCCGCACCAAGCCCTGCATGGCGCCAGGCACTTCTGATAAATAGTTGGAGAGAATGGAGGTGGAAGGCAGATTCGAAGGCACCACGATCTGGCCGGCAAAGGGCATGCTGGTGCCGCTGAAGTAATAGGTTTGCACCAGGGGATGGGTCACAAAGCTGGCCTGGGCGCCACCGGTACAATCACCGTAGCCAAAGATAATCACCGGCAACTCTGAGTCCCGCACAAAGCGCGTGATACGGTCATTGACCGCCGCCATGGAGAACAGGGCACCGGCGCCTTCCTTGGTTTGCATACCTCCGGAAGAAATAAAACAAAGCACCGGCAACTGAAGCTCGGCACAATCCACCAGCAGCTTGCAGAATTTTTCCGCGCTGGCCATATCAAAAGCACCGGCCTGGAAATCCACATTGGAGATGGCAACGCCAAATTTGGTTTGGCTGGGCCCTTTGAAGGTGCCGATTCCGGTCACCATGCCACAGGGCGGAATACCCTGTTTCAGGGCCGCCTCGATGGAAATCCGAAAACCCGGGAAAGCACAAGGATCCGAGCTGATCAAATCCGAATAGCGTTCCTCGAAATCTGTAAAGAAAGCATCAATGAACGCCTTGTAGCCGGTGGCTTTGCGCTTTTTGAACGCATCCAGCACTTCAAAGATGCGCAAATCCCGATAGGCAATGGTCAGGCGATTCCAGAAATCCTTGCGCCGCCCAATATTGCGCGGCGCAATGCGGCCGTCATAGCGTTTGTTTTCCCGCTCTGCCTCCAGGAAGGACACCAGAATGCGCTCAAACAGGTAAGAGACCACCACAAACAAGGTATCGGAAAGTTGTGGGAAGCTGGACTTCTTCCACTCCTCTACCGCCCGGAAAAAGTCGCCGGCCTTGGGCATCTGGGTAAGCGCATGGAACCAATCAAAGAACTGAGCACGCAGCTGGCTCTTGGTATCACCGTCCGCATCCAGCAGTTTCGCCGCACGCTCCAGACTGCTCTCCAGCAGCTTTGCCATGCTTTGTTTCGACAAGGCACGGGTACTTTCCGCTTCCTCGGCGATGCTGTTCAGATTACCAATAAACTGATCGTAGACAGAATCAAACAACAACAGGCTGTTACACTGGCGCACGAAGTCTGGCCGCAGCTCTTCCAGCATCAACACATCCAGCACCGTGATATCAGCCAGTGCCGGCAACTCACCGCCATCCTGCTTGGCCGCGATAAAGGCCGCAAACCGATCGCGCAGTACGCGTCGGTTCACGGCAATGGTCGAGGCGCCGGATTCCAGCAAGGCTTTTACCCGGGCACTGTGCTCGGCATCCCCGAGCAAAGGTGCCAGCGCGTCCCCGGTAAGCACCAGATTCAGCTCGGTGGTGAGCTGGTTGCGCACATAACTGACCGACTTGTCCTGGGTACCATGGGCACTCAGCAGCTTCTTGCCTTCATGGGAGAAGCGTTGCACCAGCAGATTGCGCATCAGGGCATCGCCATGAATGGCATCAATCAGGCCCTGGGGATCCTGAATATCGGTGACCCGCAGCAACTGGCGAGTATCCTGATGGTTCTGCAAATACACACCCAGGGCGCGCAGGTTGCCTGCACCTTCAATCTTCCAGCGGTTGTACAGATACATGCCCACTGCCATGAGCAGCTGGGATCTGGCGTCCTCGAAGTTCTTCTTCGGCTCCCCGAACAGCAGCGTGGCAATACGGCCCCGCTCTTCATCCACTTCCAGTTTTTTGTCCTGATAGTTGCGCCAGGCCTTTGCCAGCACATCGTCGTAAACCACTTTTTCCGGATCCTGCAACCATTTCAGGAAGGTTTGCCGGCGTTCACGATCGGTGCGGGCGCTGAGCTCGCCCTTGGGTATTTCCTGGGCGGCCAGACGACCATACTGGGCCACCGTGGTGGCCTTGATACGCTTGCGGGTACCCAGATAACGCAGATACCTGTAGGTAACCCCAAACACATTGCTGTATTCCGTGGGCGCACGGGTGCGACGCAGAGCCGCACCGGTTTCCATCATCTGCAATCGGCTCGACGGATGCAGATAGCGCTCCAGATTGTATCTGTAGTGATCCAGAATATAGGGGTTTTCCCCCACGAACTGTCGCGCGCTTTCTTCTACCGACTTGATACCGGTGACGATGGCCAGGCGCAGATTTTCCAACTTGTCGCCAGTTTCACCCGGCGCATAATCGATAACGCCGTCGATATTGCCCTGGGCATACAGCTCAAACGGTGACACGCCCACATACTTGGCACATTCCTGCCAGGATAGGTTCAGGCGCCGGGCAATATTTGCCAGCCCCTTGGGCTGGATGGTGCTGAAGACGCCATCACGCACGGAGAGAATCAGGTTGCTGGCCGCCAAGGGAATGGCACCACCGGAATAACCCAGGCCGAAAACAATACCCAGATTCGGCACATCCACATTGCACATCTCGGCGATCAAACGGGAAATGCTGTGGGCCTGGTTGTCGGCATTGGCCTGGGCTTCGGCATCAGCGCCCGGC
>JBJHDG010000338.1:0-2635 GCA_050486425.1 Pseudomonadales bacterium
GAACATGCACAGGCGTACCCTGCAGCGCAAACTGGCGAAGCGGCCGGTACGCCAGTAGCGACGCCTCATTTAGGTGCATGGCAGTGCTTACGCCCTAAATTGTGGCCACTTTGCAGACGTCTTGCCGGCTGCAGGTAGCTTTATTGCCGTTTACAGAGCATTGGCACAGCTCTTGCTCTTATCAATTGGCACAGCAGAGTCAATGGCACTCTCGCGGCAGCTGACTGCGCAAGCAGTTCACAACAGGTGACTAGGGTTCCGATTCCTTGGGGTTCCAATTCCTTGGGCGTGACTGGACCGAGAGTTGCCGACCTCTCCTGGGAGAAATGGGTGAGGTTACACGGCGGGATAAAATACCGGGAGACTCGTTGTATCTCCTGTGCCTGACCCGACATCAAGTAACCAAGCTCAAGCGTACAAACGCGAGTAACCAGCTGGAGAGGCGTCATGATCGTTAAGCATTCTGCCCAAGCAACAAGCCTGACTTTATCTTCCATCCTGCAACCGAAACGCATGCTGATGGTGCTTTGCGTGCTGCTGCTCAGTGTGGCGGCGGTGTTGCCGGTTTCTGCTCAGGCGCAAGAACGCACCAGTTTTCGTATTGCCTGGAGTATTTATGTGGGCTGGATGCCCTGGGGTTATGGCGATCACGCCGGCATCGTGCGCAGATGGGGTGAGAAATACGGCATTGATATCGAAGTGGTGCAGATCAACGACTATATCGAATCCATCAACCAATACACCGCCGGCGCCTTTGACGGTTGTGTGATGACCAATATGGATGCGCTCACCATTCCCGCCGCGGGTGGTGTGGACTCCACTGCGTTGATCGTGGGGGACTTCTCTGATGGCAATGACGGTGTGGTGCTGAAGGGTAAGCGCAAACTGGCCGACATCAAAGGCCAGCGTGTGAATCTGGTGGAACTGTCGGTGTCGCATTATCTGCTGGCGCGGGGGCTGCAAAGTGTGGGTCTGCGCGAGCGCGATATCACCGTGGTGAATACCTCGGATGCGGACATGGTGGCCACTTGGAATGTTCGCAACACCACGGCGATTGCTACCTGGAACCCGCTGCTGTCAGAAATTCTGGCCCTGCCCAATAGCCATCTGGTGTTTGATTCCAGCCAGATTCCCGGTGAGATCATTGATTTGCTGGTGGTGAATACAAACACCCTGGCGGCTTATCCGGCCTTGGGCAAGGCGCTCACTGGTGCCTGGTACGAAATCATGGCCACCATGCAGGGTGATTCTGCCGCCTCCGTTGCCGCGCGCAGCTTTATGGCCGAGGAAAGCGGCACCGACCTGGCTGGCTACGACGCTCAGCTTGCCACCACGCGCATGTTCTATGCGGCGACGGATGCGGTTGAATTTGTGCGCAGTGAAGCGCTGCTCACCACCATGCAACATGTGGCGGCGTTCTCTCACGAGCATGGCTTGCTGGGTGAAGGCGCCATGGATGCGGATTTTATCGGCATTGCCTATCCCGGCGGTCGTGTGAGTGGTGATGCGGGTAACATCAAGCTGCGCTTTGATGATACCTACATGCAAATGGCGGCAGCCGGCGAACTCTAAGCCTTATGCGCCTGATCAACCGTAAACCGGGCCCCATGGGTGCGGTGGCACTGGCGGCACTGCCTTTTGTGCTGATTGTGCTGCTGTATGCCAGCGCCTCGGCGGCACGCCTGGCGGAGAATCCCAACGATAAATTGTTGCCGGCATTCTCCACCCTGGGCGAGAGCATCCAGCGCCTTGCCACTCAGCCCAATGTGCGTACCGGCGAAATTCTGCTCTGGGGTGACACCTGGGCCAGTTTGCAACGCTTGGGCCTGGGATTGGGTTTGAGTGCGCTGCTGGGGCTGCTGATGGGTCTGGCCAATGGCATGCTGCCCTATATGCGGGCCAGCATGTCGCCACTGGTGCGGGTGGTGTCCATGATTCCGCCCATGGCCGTGTTGCCGATCCTGTTTATCGTGTTTGGCTTGGGTGAGCTGGCCAAGGTCATGCTGATCCTGTTTGGGGTGGCGCCCTTTGTCATGCGCGATATCGAGCAGCGTGTGCGCGAGCTGCCGGCCGAGCTGCTGATCAAGGCGCAAACCCTGGGCGGTAACAGTTGGCAGATTATGCTGCGGGTGGTGTTGCCTCAGGTGTTACCGCGATTGTTCGAATCGGTGCGCTTGATGCTGGGTACCGCCTGGCTGTTTCTGATTGCCGCCGAAGCCATTGCTGCCACGGATGGTTTGGGCTATCGGATCTTTCTGGTACGGCGATACATGGCGCTGGATGTAATCCTGCCTTATGTGGCCTGGATCACTTTGCTGGCCTTTACGCTGGATTGGTTGCTGCGCGCTAGCGCCGCCAAGTTGTTCCCCTGGTTTTATCAGCAGGAGGGACGATGAGCAGCCTGCTGGAAGTGCGCAAGGTCGGCAAAAACTACGGCGCGGTACGGGTGCTGGAGAAGCTCAACCTGAAAGTGGCGGCAGGTGAGTTCTGCACCATCGTTGGCGCCAGCGGCTGTGGCAAAACCACGTTTCTGCGTATGTTGTTGGGCGCGGAACAACCCAGCACGGGTGAGATTCTGCTGGATGGCAAACCCTTGCGAGCGGAACCAAATGCCGATCGCGGCGTGGTGTTTCAG
>JBJHDG010000339.1:0-2608 GCA_050486425.1 Pseudomonadales bacterium
GCCATGTACAGCATCCAGTGTCTGTGGACTCAGGCCCGGGAGCGACTCAAGGTGGTGAACGTGATTTTCTCCAACCGCAGCTACAACATCCTGGCGGTGGAGTATCGACGCCTGGGTATCAACGAAATCGGACCCAGGGCAGGGAGCCTGTTTGATCTCTCCAATCCGGATATCGACTGGGTGGCCCTGAGCCAGGCCATGGGCGTGCCCGCACAAAAAGTCACCGATTGCGCTGGCTTCAGTGCGGCGCTGGCCGCCGGCCTGGCTGCCGATGGCCCCTACCTGATCGAGGTGGAGTTGGCGGGTTAGCGCATAAAAAAGCGGCAACCCCAGGGTTGCCGCTTTGTTCCTACCCCGTCAGACGTGCTGACGGATGTGCAGTGCTTAGACCGTCTGGGCAAACTTCTCCAGATGGTAGTCGCCGTTGCCGAACTGCAGATCAATCACCAGCAAACGCTTGAAGTAATGACCCAGGCGCAGTTCCTCGGTCACGCCCATGCCGCCGTGCAGCTGCACGGCGTTCTCACCGATGAAGGTGCCAGCGCGACTGATCAGGTGCTTGAGTGCATGAATAGTGCGTTGCGCATGCTTGCTGTTTTGCGCAGCTTCCATGGTTGCGCGTAGCAGCAGGGATTTGGCAAGTTCGTATTCCACGAACATTTCCACCATGCGGTGTTGCAGCACCTGGAAATCCGCCAGCGGGTGATCGAACTGTACCCGCTCCTGGGTGTAGGCCACGGTGTCCTTGTACATGACTTCCATGCAGCCAACGGCCTCGGCCGCCAGGGCCAGGATACCGTCATTGGCAACACCGCGCAGAATCTCGTAACCCTTGTCCAGCTCGCCCAGGAGGTTTGCCTTGGGGACTTTGACATTGTTCAGGGTGACTTCAGCGGCGCGCAGACCATCCACCATGGGGTAGCTCTGCTGTGACAGACCTTCAGACTTGGCATCCACCACGAACAGGCTGATACCGTTGGTGTCGGTCTGACCGCCGGCGGTGCGTGCCACCACGATGATGTGGCTGGCGGTGCTGGCATTCAACACCAGGGACTTGGTGCCATTGATGATAAAGCTGTCACCCTCCGCTTTGGCGCTGGTGGTGACATCTTCCAGGTCGAAGCGGGACTGCTCCTCGGCGTGGGCAAATGCCAGCTGCAGTGAGCCTTCGATAACGCCTGGCAAGAGTGCATCTTTCAGCGCGGCGGAAGCGCCACGCTTGAGCGCGCCACCACCCAATACGATGCTGGCAAAGAAGGGCTCAACCACCAGGCCTTTGCCAAACTCTTCCATCACAATGGTGTTGTCCACTACGGTGCCACCGAAGCCGCCATCTTCCTCGGCAAAGGGCAGGGCCAACCAGCCCAGCTCACCCATGGCCTTCCAGTTTTCCGGGCTGAAACCGCTCTTGGACTTCACCAGTTCGTTGCGCTTATCCAGGTCGTAGTTGTCTTTGACGAAGCGCTCAACGCTATCCTTCAGGAGCGCCTGCTCTTCGCTGTAGTTGAAATTCATCTGATACTCCGTTGCTATGCGTCAATTCGTGGGTGTCGGAATCTGGCTACGACCTGCGTTACGCCATGTGCTTGAGCACGTTCTTCCAGATCACATCTTTTTGGACTTCACTGGCACCGCCATAAATGGTGGAGGCGCGGCCGCTTAGGTAGCTACCCATGGCTTCCCGTGCGAAGCCGGGACCCACAGGTTTGCCCCAGGCGGCAGAGAACAGGCCGCCGGCTTCCACGCCCAGCTTCTGGGTGCGTTGCTGGATTTCGGTGCCCTTGAGTTTCAGGATGGAAGATTCCGGCCCTGGGCCCTTGCCGGCGCTGGCGCCAGCCAGGCCACGCAGCTCGGTAAACTCAGCCGCCATGATGTCGATCTCCAGCGCCGCCACCTTGGTGCGGAAGCTGGCTTCATCCATCAGGGTGCCGTTGCCACGCTTGACCTTCCTGGCCTTGTCTTTCAGCGCTTGCAGGGAAACGATGGCGCGGGAAATGCCGGCCAGGCCGGTGCGCTCGTGTTGCAGCAGGCCCTTGGCATAGGTCCAACCCTTGCCTTCCTCGCCAATGCGGTTTTCCACGGGCACTTTCACGTCGCTTATGTGCACCATGTTCACCGTGTGGGAACCACCCAGGGTGATGATGGGTTTGATCTCAATGCCTTCCTGTTTCATGGGGAACAGCAGGAAGGTGATACCTTCCTGTTTCTTGCCGGCATCGCTGGTGCGGGTAAGGCAGAAGATCCAGTCGGCAATGTGGGCCATGGTGGTCCAGATTTTGGTGCCGTTGACGGTGTAGTACTTGCCATCGTCGCTGAGCACGGCCTTGGTTTTCAGGTTGGCCAGGTCGGAGCCGGCGCCGGGTTCGGAATAACCCTGACACCAGTTCACTTTGCGGGCGCGGATATCGGGCAGAAAGCGTTCCTGCTGTTCCTTGCTGCCATACGCCATGAGTATGGGTGCCAGCATGCCGAGACCAAAGGGCAGGTCCATGGGCAGATTGAAAGTGGCGGTTTCCTGCTCCCAGATATAGTGCTGGGTCGGGCTCCAGCCGGGGCCACCGAACTCTTTCGGCCACTTGGGTACATCCCACCCCCCCTTGGCGGCAGC
>JBJHDG010000340.1:0-2587 GCA_050486425.1 Pseudomonadales bacterium
AGACAGACGTTCCAATTCCATCTGATCCTGCTGCACATTACCTACCGGCCTGCCATTAACCGATAGCACAACATCGCCAGGTTGCAGGCCCACCTGACGCAAATAGGGATTCTGCGCCAGGGCACCCAATCGATAACCGGCGGAGCTGCCCTCGGCCACCGGGCTTACGCCCAGTTCTTGCAGGGTGCCCTCCGGATCCTGACCCAGGCGTTCCTGAAACAGACGCACGGTTTCCTGTACGGAGGCCTGCGGGTCCTCCTCTCGCATATCAATCCGGGATTCCAGTGAGTAATCCTCAACTTCCTGGGGATCCTCGAAGACTTGCTCCTGGTAGTCGGGCTCCGGCATATCCACTGGGCCCGGGTCGTAGGCGGGCAGGCTCGCAGCCCCATTACGACCACCCATAACGGGTTCATCACTGAACCTGAGCGTCTCGAAAACGCTGCCCCGGCGCAGGATGATTCGATCTGACAACACTTCCGCCAGAATGGCATTGCCTGGCAGGCGTCCGCCTACCAGGTAAAGTTCACCCTGACGATTCTGCTCAGCCACGATGGCGGCGGATTGCTCCGGATTATCGGCCTGAAAGATGCCTTCCAGGGTCAGGCGTAACTGGGTATCCGGTGCTTCTGTCACCCTGGCGGTGCTGGTTGGGGCAATGCCGGCCTGTCCAAACAGGTGCTGTGCCATGAGCTGGTTCAGATCCGCCTTGGGCGCGGCCTGGGCACCGGCGGTCTGCTGACTGGCCGGGACCTGAGGTGGCGCAAAAAAATACCAGACACTGATCGCCATGCTGTAGGCGATTCCGACCACCAGCAGGATTTTGGCTGGTTCGACAAGTCTGTTGATCTGGGTCAGCACAACATTCTTATAGTAATAAGGAGGCCGGAGTCTAAAACAGTTTCTCCTGTACCTCTAGGACCACAGTGTGATCAGGGGCATCGCCCTGCCAGGGCTGTCCCGCCAGCTTTGTGAACTGCCGCGTAATCCCAATAGTTGCCCAACCATCAGCGGCGATGCGCGCCAGCAGCAGGGGCGTGGTATCGCCTTGGGCGTAGACGCTAAGTTCGGGCTGGCCGTTGCTGGTGGCGATCAGGCCCTGCAGGGGTGGGATCTGGGTGTACTGCTGGCGGCTGCCCAGCAGGTAGCGCACTTCACCGCCTTCCCAGGCCAGCTCGCCCCGCAACCAGGGCAGGAGATCCTGATCCCGGTGCTGAAACTCCAGTTCCCGGATCTGCAGCAGGCTGGCGGGCAGATGGATGTCGTAATTTGCCAGAAGATCAGCGAATTGCCGGCTGTGTACCTGACCGCGAAGCTGTCCACTGGTACTGCGCAGGCCGCGCTGCAACTGGCCTTGCACAGTATCACCCTGCTGGTTCAGGGCCAGGTCTGCGACCAATGTCAGGCGCAGCAGCGCTGCCGGCTTGATGCGCCAGTTCAGGCGGCCCAGGTCGCGTCCCTCCAGGTTGACAGCCGCACTGCCTGCCCAGAGCGTGCCGGTATATTGTTGCAACTGCAGTCCGGGTACCTGCCGCGCACCATGATCCAACAGGCTGGCTGGTGCCCGCACTAACGCCAGTACACAAAAGGTGAGAATGCCCAGTAAGAGATAGCGTTTCATAGTGGCGTCACGATTGCTTCAGGGCTGCACATTCAGGGCTGCATGGGTGGCTGGCATAACAAATTCTCCAGCACGCGTTCATAGATGCGACTCAGGGTGCTGATGTCGGCTACTGCCACATGCTCATTGACCTTGTGAATACTCGCGTTGACTGGCCCCAGCTCCACCACCGCGGCACCTGTAGGCGCGATAAAGCGGCCGTCGGAGGTGCCACCACCGGTGGACAGTAGCGGCCGGTAGCCGGTTTCGGCGGCGATGGCGTCGCCAACAGCATCGGTCAGCGTGCCCGCAGGCGTGAGAAAGGGCATGCCAGAGAGCTGCCAGTGCACATCTGCTTCCAGACCATGTGCCTGCAGGCAGGCCTGCACCGCCTGCTGCAGCCCCTGGGGTGTTTGTTGCGGGTTGAACCTGAAATTCAGCACCACCTCCAGCTCACCAGGGATAACATTGGTGGCACCAGTGCCGGCATGGATATTGGAGATCTGAAAGCTGGTGGGCGGAAAGTAGGTATCACCCTCATCCCAGATTCTCGCCGTCAACGCCTGCAGCGCTGGCGCGAAGGCGTGAATGGGATTGTTAGCCAGCTCCGGATAGGCCACATGACCCTGGATGCCCTTGATGCGCAGCCGGCCATTCAGCGAGCCGCGGCGACCATTGCGGATCTGATCTCCCAGCCGGTGCTCGGATGAAGGTTCGCCGACGATGCAATAGTCGATCCGAATCTGCTGCGCCTGCAAATGTTCCACCACCCGCCTGGTGCCATCCACGGCGTCGCCTTCCTCATCACTGGTGATGAGAAAGCCGATGCTGCCGTTGGGGGTGGGATGCCGGGCAAGAAAATGTTTCACTGCCAGGACCATGGCTGCCAGGCTGGCTTTCATATCGGCGGCGCCACGGCCGTAGAGGACGCCATCGCGAATGTCGGGTTGAAAGGGTGGCGAGTGCCAATCCTCAATTGGTCCCGGT
>JBJHDG010000341.1:0-2586 GCA_050486425.1 Pseudomonadales bacterium
GGCTCTGTTAGTATGCCCGGGTCAAGGCGACAGGGAACCCGCCCCATGGCCAAACCGCAAGACTTCTGCCATTACCACAGCACGGCCCCTGCGGTCTGGTACTGTGATGAGTGCCCCCGGCATTTTTGTGCCGATTGTGTGGTGCCCGTGGACACCGGCCCGCGTGCCGCTGATCCGCGCTGCGTGCTGTGCCAGAATCCGCTGACGTTTTTGGGAGCCAGCAATACTGCAGCGCCGTTCTGGGGTAAGGCGCACGTCTTTTTTCTCTATCCCCTGAGCCTGTCAGGCTTGGTGCTGATCGTTGCGACCGCCCTGAGCGTAACCTTGCTGGGGTTCACGCTGTTTGGCCTCCTCGCCTGGCTGGGGTTTTATATCCTGGCGATCAGATACGGATTTGTGGTGCTCCAGCACATTATGCTGGGGGAACAGCAGGCGCCGGATCTGTCGCTGGCGCTGGAAGGTGATGAAGATCATTTATTCTTGCGCTATGTGGGCATGATGATCGTTCTGATATTTATCCAGTTGGCGGCGCAAGAGCTTATAGGCAATGTCAGCGGCCTCATGGTCGGGGTGGTGATCACACTCATCTCACCTGCAGCGATTGTGTTTTTAGCGGTAGAAAAGCGGGTTTTGTCAGCCTTAAATCCCTTGCGACTGATTTGGCTGATGACCAGTATCGGCTGGCCCTATTTGCTGGTTGTGGTGATATCCACCATTCTCTCCAATGGGCCCGACCTGATGACAAGCTATATGGTGGATTTCCTTAGCTCTTCCTGGGGTTGGCCGCTATACGCCGGATTCCACATTTATTTTACGATCGTACAGTTTGCCATGCTTGGTTATGTCATCTATGAGAATCAGGGTGCGCTGGGTTTTATCGCCGATGCTGAAGGTGGTAATCAGGTCTCAGACACACCGGAGAATCGGCGCAAACAATTATTTGCGGATGCTGGCATATTGATGCGGGAAGGTAAGGCGGAGGAAGCGTTAAAGCGTTTTGCCGCCAACGCAACCGATTTCCAGATGGACAGCAGTTTTCATGAGCGCTATCTGCAATTGTTGCAGCAGGCTGGTCGTGACGATCTGCTGCCGCGCCCGGCCAATGCCTATTTGGGGTTGCTGGCGGCGAAAGATGCCATGGTGGCTGCCATGGACGTGTGGCGGCGGGCAAGATCTGTGGATCCCAAGTTCGTACCTGCGGATCCACGCTTGTCGCATCAGCTTGCCGAAGCCGCTTGGGCCGCTGGCAAGGATAAAGATGCCTTAAGCCTGCTGATCAATATGCACAAATGGGCGCCCCAATATGCCCAGTTGGGTGCGGCCTATCGATTGGCGGCACGGATATTTCGTGAAGGTGGCCATGAGGAGAAAGCGCTCCAGCTGGAACAGTTTCTGGCCGCGAAAGGCCTTGGCTGACGCCGAAGCGTTTGGCGCCTAACCCTGCGCCAGTTGCTTGTGCAGCTGGCGATAATGTGCCGCCTGTTCCGCATGGCCAGCGCGATCCAGCGCCCTGCTCAGGCTGGTGAGCACTGGCAGCAGGCCGGTATCCCGGTCGTTCTCTTTTAAGAGCTGGTTGCTGAGCTTCATGGCGGCCTCCACCAAGCCTTGCTCTGCCAACAACTTTGCCAGTCGACAACGTAAATTTCTGTCTTTCAGTGCAGGTTTCGGATGGGTGCCGGCCAAATAGGTTTGTGTAATTGATGCCAGCGCTTCGCGTTGGGCCAACGTGGCAGCAGCGGCGCTGAAGCTGGTCAGTAGCTTGTGTACAGCCCGATGATAGTCCGGCTGATCAGGTTTTGTCGCCAGGATGCTGATGTACTTGCGTTGCAGATCAGTATCTTCCGGGTGTTTGCTGAGCATCTGTTCCGCCAGTATACGCGCTCGGTCAAACTGAAAGCTGTCGATATACTGATCCAGGCTGCGGTGCTGCGACAAGTTTTTGGCGCTGACTGCGGGTTGCTCCAGGATTTCAGTATCAATGGCACGTTTGTGCAGTTTCATTCCAGCAATCACCAGTGCGCCTGCCATTAAACCGCCGGCGTGTGCCCAGTAGGCGATGTTATTTTCCGTAAACGCCCAGCCGTAGATTTCCTTGGCAATCCAAAGCGGCAGGATGATCAGCGCTGGCGCTTTGAGTTCACCAAAATAGACCAGAACGGAATAAAAGAATCTGATCTTACGCAAGCCGTAGGTGGCAACGTATGCGCCCATCAATCCGGAAACAGCGCCCGATGCGCCGATGGTGGGTGTCCAGCTTGCGGTCAAAAGTATTGCGTCAGGCGCGAAGGCCAATAAACCTGTGGCAATGTACAGGAATAAAAACAATAGGCGGCCTAGCAACAGCTCCAGCGCGAAACCAAAGATGAAGAGAAAAAGCATATTGCCGAACAGGTGGCCGAAATCTCCGTGCAGAAACATGGCACTCAGTGCAGTGCGCAAGCTGGGATCCGCGCTGATAAAGCTGTGACCTATCCAGCTGATGCGCCGGCGCGCCTGCTCAAATTCCTGCCGACCAAACTGCCAGTAATCATCGTCCTCGAAGTGCTTGCGGACCTCCTGATCGAATCCGAGGTCCCAGAATATGTG
>JBJHDG010000342.1:0-2573 GCA_050486425.1 Pseudomonadales bacterium
GGCCAGAAGTTGATCGGCTGGCGGGACGTGCCGCAGGAAACGGATGCCGCCGATATCGGCCCCACGGCGCGGGCCAGCGAACCGTTCATCGAGATGCTGTTTGTCGCTGCGGCCGACGGCGTCGAGGGCGAAGCGTTTGAACGGCAGCTGTACCTGATCCGCAAGCACGCCACCCATCTGCTGCGCGGCGACTATAAGCTCAAAGAGCGCACGCTGTTTTATGTGTGCAGCCTGTCCACCAAGGTCATCATCTACAAAGGCATGTTGACCCCACAGCAGGTGTTTCCTTTCTACCTGGATCTCAATGATGCGGACTATGAATCGCACCTGGCCATGGTGCATTCCCGCTTCAGCACCAATACCTTCCCCTCCTGGGATCGTGCTCAGCCCAACCGATTCATGAGCCATAACGGTGAGATCAACACCCTGCTGGGTAACCGCAATGCCATGAACGCCCGGGAAGGCAATATCAGCTCCGAGGTTTTCGGCCCAGATCTGCAGAAACTGTTTCCCATTGCGGAAGAAGACTGTTCCGATTCCGGCACCTTCGACAATGTGCTGGAGTTCCTGCTCATGTCAGGCCGCAAACTGCAGGAAGCGGTGTTGATGATGATTCCGGAAGCCTGGCAGCAACACAACGCCATGGATCCGGCGCGCAAGGCTTTTTATGAATATCACTCCTGTCTGAGGGAGCCCTGGGATGGCCCGGCCTCCATTGCCTTTACCGATGGCGACTTCATTGGCGCTGTGCTGGACCGTAATGGCCTGCGCCCCAGCCGCTACTACATCACCGATGACGACAAGTGCATCATGGCCTCGGAAGTGGGTGTGCTGCCGGTGGATCCAGAGCGCGTGATCGCCAAGGGCCGACTGCAGCCGGGCAAAATTTTCCTGATCGACTTTGCCCAGGGTCGCATGATCCCGGATGCCGAGATCAAGACCCAGTGGGCCAATGCCAAACCCTATCAACAATGGCTGGATGCCCAGCGCATCATCCTGGGTGAGCTGCCGGTACCCGAATCTGCCCATGGCTTCTATCCGGAAACCCTGCTGCCCCGTATGCAGGCTTTCGGTTACACGGAAGAAACCATGCAGTTCATGTTGCTACCCATGATCAAGGAACTGCGGGATCCCCTGGGCTCCATGGGCAATGATGCCGCGCTGGCCGTACTCTCCGACAAGCCGCGCATGATCTACGACTATTTCAAACAGCGCTTTGCCCAGGTGACCAACCCGGCCATCGACTCCATCCGGGAAGAAGTCATCATGGCGCTGGAGTGCTACATAGGTCCGGAAGCAAACCTGTTGCATCCAGGTGAGCAGAATGCACACCGACTGCTGGTGCCGCATCCGATTCTGACCAATGAAGAGTTGGCGGCCATGAAGCACCTGAACCACAGGGGCTGGACCACCCAAACTATTGATATCACCTATCCCAAGGGTTCCGGCAAGGCCGGCCTGCTGCAAGCGCTGGATACCATCTGCGCCCAGGCCATGGCCGCTATTGCCGCAGGCCACAGCCTGATCGTGCTCTCAGATCGCAATATCAGCGACCAGCATATTCCTATCAGCGCCTTGATAGCTGTCGGCGCTGTGCACCAGCATCTGGTACGGGAGCACGCCCGCAGTCGCATTGGCTTGGTGGTGGAAACCGGCGAGGCCCGGGAAGTGCATCATCATTGTTTGCTGGTGGGTTATGGCGCAGACGCCATCAATCCCTATCTGGCATTCGAAGCACTCTGGCAAGCAAAAGGTGATGGCCTGCTGGATGGCGCCGACCATATCCAAAGTGACGATGATGTGGTGTACGCCTATCGCAAAGGCACCGCCAAGGGCATCCTGAAAGTCATGGCAAAAATGGGTATCTCCACCCTGCAATCCTACAAAGGCGCCCAGATCTTTGAAGCTGTGGGTCTGGCCAGTGACGTGATTGAACGCTGCCTCACCGGCACTGCCAGCCGGGTGCAGGGCGTGGGCTTTGATGTTCTCGCCGAAGAGATGCAGCGACGTCACGATATCGGCTATCCGGATCGTAACATCGTGCGCCTGCCGATCCTGCCCAACCAGGGTGATTTCCACTGGCGTCGCACGGGCGATCGTCACATGTGGGATCCGCAAAGTATTGCGGCGCTGCAAGTAGCGGCGCGTACCAATAATGAGGATGCCTATTGGCAGTTTGCCAAGCATGTAAATGAGGAAGCTACCCGCGCCTGCACCTTGCGTGGCTTGTTGGATTTCAAACTTGGCGCCAATGGCGGACCTGTTCCCCTTTCCGAGGTGGAAACGGAAGCCGAAATCGTTAAGCGCTTTGCTACTGGTGCCATGAGCTTCGGCTCCATCTCCGCCGAGGCCCATGAAAGCCTGGCCATCGCCATGAACCGGTTGGGCGGCAAATCCAACACCGGCGAAGGTGGCGAAGATCCGGCGCGCTTTATTCCCCTGGCCAATGGCGATTCCAAGCGCTCTGCCATCAAGCAGGTGGCCAGCGGTCGCTTTGGGGTGACCATCAATTACCTCAGCAACGCCGACGAACTGCAAATCAAGATCATCCAGGGCGCCAAGCCCGGTGAAGG
>JBJHDG010000343.1:0-2566 GCA_050486425.1 Pseudomonadales bacterium
GCCCCAGACCCTCCAGCGAGAAGATGGTTTCAATAAGCAGCGAGCCGGTGAACAAAATACCAATAAACGCGGAAGGAAAGCCGGCGATAACGATAAGCATGGCGTTACGAAAAACGTGGCCATAGAGCACTCGGCGCTCGGTAAGACCCTTGGCCCTGGCGGTGAGCACAAACTGTTTGTTCACCTCCTCCAGGAAGGAGTTCTTGGTGAGCATGGTAAGGGTGGCAAAACCGCCAATGGTCAGCGCCGTGATGGGCAGCGCCAGGTGCCAGAAGTAATCACCGATCTTGGCCAGGGTGCCCAGCTCATGCCAGTGCTCCGACACCAGGCCGCGCATGGGGAAGATATCGAAGATACCGCCGGCAAACAGCACAATCAGTAGGATCGCAAACAGGAAATTGGGGACTGCGAAGCCAATGAACACCACCGCGCTGGTCCAGACATCAAACTTGCTACCGTCGCGCACTGCTTTGGCAATGCCCAGGGGAATGGAAATTCCGTAAATCAACAACAGTGACCAGAGCCCCAGGGAGATGGATACCGGCATTCGCTCCAGCACCAATTCCACCACCGGGCGATCCTGGAAGTAGCTATTACCGAAATCGAAACGCACATAGTTCCACATCATGTAGAAAAAGCGTTCCACTGGCGGGCGATCAAAACCGAACTGACGCTCCAGCTCAGCGATAAAGGCCGGATCCACACCTTGCGAGCCAGGATAACCAGAATCACCGCCGCCCATGGTGCCGCCGCCGGTAATGGCCTGGGTGGCCGAACCTTGCATGCCCATGGCCTGGGCCACCGCCTGCTCCACCGGACCACCCGGAGCGAACTGCACTATGATGAAGTTGATGACCATGATCCCGAACAGCGTCGGGAACAACAGCAGCAGCCGGCGCAGCAGATATCGACCCATGATTAGTCTGCCGCCTCGTTATTTTCTGTCAGTTGCGCAAAGCCTTCGTCCACGCGACGGGATTTAACCGGATCGAACCACCAGGTATCGTAGTAGGTGCGCCGCTTTAAGGGTTCGGTCTCAGGCATGCCAAATCTGTCCCAGTACACAAGTTTCGAGCCGGTATCCGCCATGCCAGGCACGAAGTAGAAATTCCACAGCATGACGCGATCCAAAGCCCGGGTGGCGGCCCGCAACGCGTTTTCATCCGGTGCGGCAATAATTCGCTCGACCAGCACGTCCACCGCCGGGTCTTTCAGCCCCATCCAGTTAAAACTGAATTCAATATCTGCAGCAAAGGAATTCAGCTGCGCGCGCATCAAGGCGCCTGGCAGGGATCCCGGATTAAAGTTCTGCATGGCGCCGTCGAATTGACGCCGGCGCATGCGGAATAAATAGTTCGACTGCTCGGGTGCGCGGGCGCTGGTATCAATACCCACCCGATTCAGCACATCCATATACGGCATCAGCGTTCGAACCAGGGCTGGGGATGACACAATAAAATCTATCCGGAACTGCTCGCCGGTTTCCTGATGCAACAAACGACCGCCCTGCACTTCCCAACCTGCTTCTGCAAACAGTGCCAACGCACGCCTGGTGTTGTCACGGTTATGGCCGAAGCCATCACCTGGTGGCGGCGCATAGGCTTCGGTAAAAACCCGCTCGGGAATGGACACGCGCTGGGCCAGCGCCTGCAATAAACGCAGCTCATCACCTTCCGGCAGGCCAGAGGCCGCCAGCTCGGAACCATGGAACAAACTGGTGCCATGATCATAATAATTGTGCATCAGCACCCGATTGATATAGGGGAAATCAAACAGCAGCCAGAGTGCTTCTCGAACTCGCACGTCCTGAAAACGCTCATGTCGCAGGTTCCAAATGACCGGGAACCAGAGGCCGGCGGGAATTGACAGGGGCACCAGTTCACGCTTGAGCAAACCGGCATCGGCAGCAGCAACACGGTAATCCAGCGTCCAACTTTTGGCGACGGTTTCCGGCAACAGGTCATGCTGGTTATTGATCAGCGCCTGGCGGCGAATGGCCTCATCGCGAAAGTAATCGTACTTGATTTCATCGAAGTTGAAGCGACCTTGCATTACTGGCAAGTGCCAGCCCCAGTAATCGGGGTCGCGGCGATAGACGATGTAGCGGCCAATACGATAGTCGGCGACACGGTACGGACCACTGCCCAGAGGCGGTGTTTGCATGGTGCGCCCCGGATCCAGGCCATTGTCGGGATCTTCCCAGTAATGCTTGGGCAAGATATCCAGCGATCCCAGTGTTTCAAATACACTGCGGTTGTTCATGCCTTGGGGATTGTTGATAAAGAGCACTTCTCTGGGGCCAATCTGTTGCGCCGCAAATACATCCCGCAAGGAGGTGCGCAAAATGGCATTACCATGCTGGCGGATTACCTCAAAGGTATAGATTACATCCGCCACACTGATGGGGGTGCCGTCGTGCCAGCGCGCCTCTTCCCGCAGCTTGAAGGCGATCCAGGTTAAATCATCAGCCACCGCGACACCTTCCGCCAGCAGACCGTAATAGGCAGCAGGTTCATCGACGGAATCGGTGAGCAACCGATCGTAGAAGATGGGTGGCGTACTGGTG
>JBJHDG010000344.1:0-2558 GCA_050486425.1 Pseudomonadales bacterium
GTGGTGGGCCGCACACCGATCAGGATGCATCATGAGCCGTCGCGGTAAAGGCAGGGACATCAACGGCGTACTGGTGCTGGACAAGCCTATCGGCATGAGTTCCAACGATGCGGTGCAGCGTGCCAAGCGGCTGTTCCGGGCGCGCAAAGTTGGCCATACCGGTGCCTTGGATCCCCTGGCCACGGGCGTGCTGCCGCTTTGTTTTGGCGAGGCCACCAAGTTTTCCCAGTTTCTGCTGGATTCCAACAAGGCCTACTGGGTACGCATCCAGTTGGGTGTGCGCACCGATAGCGGGGATGCCGATGGCCAGGTATTGGCCACCCGACCGGTGCCCGCGTTGGATATCCCGGCCCTGGAACCGGCACTGGCACGCTTCCGCGGTAGCTTTGACCAGGTGCCGTCCATGTTTTCCGCCATCAAGCACCAGGGCCAGCCACTGTACAAGCTGGCCCGACAGGGTATTGAAGTGGAGCGCCAGGCGCGGCGGGTCACGGTGTTCCGCAACGAGATCCAGGCCTTTGACGGCGAAAACCTGGAGCTGGAGATTCATTGCAGCAAGGGCACCTATGTCCGCACCATCGCCGAGGAGCTGGGTGAGCTGCTGGGTTGCGGCGCCCATGTGACCGCCCTGCGGCGCCTGGCGGCCGGCCCGTTCAACCTGGCGGAAGCCCTGAATTTTGAGGCGTTGGAGCAACTGCTGGCGGAGCAGGGTCAGGGGGCGCTGGATGCCTGCCTGCTGCCGGTGTCGGCCACGGTACGGGATTGGCCCGTCATTACACTGAAGGACGCAACAGCGTATTATTTGAAACAGGGCCAACCAGTGCTGGTGCCGCAGGCACCCAGCTCGGGCTGGGTCCAGTTACTGGAGGCCAGTAACCAGCCAGATCCCAGGTTTCTGGGGGTGGGTGAAGTGCTGGACGATGGTCGCGTCGCCCCCCGCAGGCTGGTGGCGGCGCAGTAAAGCATTCAGCCGGCAGGCTGATAGACAGGTGGGTGCTGCAAATATGCGTGGTGCCTGCCGGTTTGCGGAGTAGCGGCCATGGGGGTCGTTGCCCGCCCAATGTGCATATTGGAGTAGATAAACATGGCACTTTCAGCAGCGGAAAAAGCCAAGGTCTTGGCTGACTATCAGTTGGCGCCCAACGACACCGGTTCGCCGGAGGTTCAAGTGGCATTGCTCACCGCAAACATCAATGCGTTGCAGGATCATTTCAAGGCCAACAGCAAGGATCACCATTCCCGTCGCGGTCTGATCCGCATGGTAAACCAGCGACGTAAATTGCTGGACTATCTGCGGGATAAAGACCTTGCCCGCTATACCAAGTTGATCGAACGTCTGGGTCTGAGACGCTAAAGCAGACAGCCGGTCGCCGCTGGCGGCCGGCACGCTGCTGCGGGTCATGGGGATTCGCAGCAGCTTTGTCATCAGGAGGAAGATATTTTGACAGTCGTAAGAAAAGAATTTCAGTACGGCCCACATCGCGTGGTTTTGGAAACCGGTCGCATTGCCCGTCAGGCAACCGGCTCAGTACTTGTCACCATGGATGACGTGGTCGTGCTCTGCACGGTGGTGGGGGCCAAGAAGCCCCGCCCGGGACAGGATTTTTTCCCGCTCACCGTGAATTACCAGGAAAAGACCTATGCCGCTGGCAAGATTCCTGGTGGTTTTTTCCGGCGCGAAGGCCGGCCCAGTGAGAAAGAGACTTTAACTTCCCGCCTTATCGATCGCCCGCTCCGCCCACTGTTCCCCAAAGGATTCCTCAACGAAGTACAGGTGGTCTGTACCGTGATGTCCGTGGACAAGGACATGGATCCGGATATAGCTTCCATGCTGGGTGCATCGGCGGCGCTGGCGATTTCCGGACTGCCGTTCAACGGCCCCATCGCCGGTGCGCGGGTGGGCTATGTGGATGGCGCCTATGTATTGAACCCGGGCTATACCCAGCTGAAGGATTCCCTGCTCAATATGACAGTAGCGGGTACGGAAGCTGCGGTGCTGATGGTGGAATCCGAAGCCAAGGAACTCACCGAAGATCAGATGCTGGGCGCCGTGTTGTTCGCCCATGACGAAATGCAGATTGCCATTAAGCATATCAACGAACTGGTGGCTGAAGCAGGCAAACCCAAGTGGGATTGGCAGCCGCCAGCCAAGGATGAAGACTTGGCCAAAGCAGTTGCGGAACTGGTGCGCAATGATCTGGGTGCGGCCTATCGCACCACCGACAAAATGCAGCGTCAGAATCAGGTCAGCGAGTTGCGTGCCAAAGTCAAGGCCGCCTTGGCCGAAGGCGAGAATGCCCGCTGGAGTGAGGACGAGGTGGTTGGCGCCTTTGCCAAGTTGGAGAAGAACCTGGTGCGTGATCGGGTGCTCAATGGCGAACCCCGCATTGATGGCCGTGACCTGCGTACCGTTCGCCCCATCAATATTGAAGTCGGCGTGCTGCCGCGAACCCATGGTTCCGCGCTGTTCACACGGGGTGAAACCCAGGCCATCGTGGTGGCCACACTGGGCACCCTGCGGGATGCCGCCATGATCGATGCACTGGAAGGCTCCTACA
>JBJHDG010000345.1:0-2554 GCA_050486425.1 Pseudomonadales bacterium
ACTGCAGCGTTATCGGCATGGTATCTATCTCATCTGGTATCCACTGCGCGGCAAACTGGATGTGGCTGGTTTCAAGCGCGGGCTGCTGCGCCGCGGCTTGCCGAAAACCCTGTGTCTGGAACTTACTGGGGCGGGCACCACGCCAGCGGGCATGTTGATTTTGAATCCACCCTTTCAGGCCCAGGCTGCCCTGGCGGAAATTACCGCCAGTCTGCCGGCGCTCCTGGGCGGCGATTGGCAGGCCCGCTGTGACTGGCTGGTGCCGGAATAATGCTGCGCCCTTAACATCCTGTTAGACGCCAGTTGCGTTTTCAGGGTTGCTCCTTAGAATCCGGTCACCCCCCTTCCCCATCGAGATCATTATGCACAGCGACGCGCTGGCAACCCCGGCCGGGGCTGCCGACAGTTTTACGGAAACCAGTTTTCAGGTGCACGGACTTACGCTCTGGGCCAAGGTCTGGGGCGCGCCGGACGGCATTCCCACCCTGGCGCTGCACGGCTGGCTGGACAACGCCAATACCTTCGACCGGCTGGCGCCGGGCCTGCCAGAACTGCGCCTGGTTGCCTTGGATTTGGCCGGCCACGGCCGTTCCAGTCACCGCCCGCCCGGCGCCCACTATGAGTCTGCCCTTTACATTCAGGATGTGCTGGCGGTGGCCAATGCCCTGGGCTGGGACAGATTCAACCTGATCGGCCACTCCATGGGCGCCAGCATCTGCTCGCAGATTGCCGGCCTGTTTCCGGAGCGGGTGGCGCGTGTGGTGCTGATTGATGGCTGTGTCACGCCGGATTCGGATCCCGCACGCAACTTCGCCGAGCGGCGTCAGAGCATCCTGCAAATGCTGCAAGCGGATGAGAAACAGCCACCGGTTTACGCCAGCCTGGAAGAAATGGTCACCCGGGTCACCCAGGCCACAGACCAGAGCCGGGACGCCGCCGGCATCCTGGTGGCACGCGGCCACAAGACCGTACCCGGGGGCTTCACCTGGCGCACCGACCCGCGCATCCGCTTCCGCTCACCCCACGCCACCAGCCAGGCGGAAGTGGATTTGCTGATGCAGCACAGCCAGGGGCCGGCGCTGCTGATTCAGGCAGATGCCGGGGACAAGTGGTATTGGGAGGCCATTCCCGGCTACCTGGCCCAGCACCCGGATCTGCGCCTGGTCACCTTGCCGGGGCCACACCATATCCACCTGGAAGCCCAGGCACCCCAAGTACTGGCCCTGGTGCGGGAATTCCTGCAGCTGGGCTGATTGCGTTGCGCCTGCCGGCCCGGCTCAGAGCCGGGCCAGCATGGCCTGCAGGGCTGCGATAAACGCCTGGGGCTGATCCAGGAACAAATGGTGCTGGGCACCGGCCACCGCCATCGCCGGAAAGTCCGCCTGGGGCACCAGCTCACGCAGATAATCCAGGCTGCGCGCACTGAACAGCGCACTCTCCGCACCGTAGATCACCCCCAGCGGCACCCGCAGCTGGCGATAGTCTTCCAGATCCCGACGCCAGTTGAAGCTGGTCATCAGCTCCTCGTCAAACTTCCAGGCCCAGCCATCATCCACGGGCATCACCGAATGACGGGCAATGTACTGCACGATGTATTCGTTGGCGCAGGGCTGCGGCGGTTGCAGCCGAAAGCGGTTGATGGCCGTGGCTTTGTCCGGATACACCTTGCTGCGGCCACCCCCCATGATGGCAGCCGCTGCAGGTCGCTCCTCATCCGGATGCCGGGGCCCGGCGTCCAACAGCACCAGCGCGCCAAACCTGTCCGGATGCAGCCGCGCCGCATGCGCCATCATGCTGCCGCCAAAACTGTGGGCCGCCACCTTTACCCGATTGTCAAACCCCAGCGCCGTACAAACCGCCAGAATTTCTGCCGCATAGGTATCAGCGTCGTAGCTGTATCTGTAGTCCGAATCGCCCATACCGGTGAGGTCCAGGGCCGCCACGTCATAGTCCTGCATAAAGGTGGGCGCAATGAAATCCCACCAATGACTGTGGGCATACAGGCCGTGAATCAGCAGCAACGGCGGGCGCCCGCGCAGGCCCCAGTGCCGATACACCACCTCGCAGTCATCCACCTCCACACGGCCGGTTTCCGTGGGCGTTTCCACCGCCGCCCAAAACCAGTCCGGCACTGTGCTCGCATCAGGTTTGTCCCATCGCGCCATCTGTCTGCTCCTGGAAATTGCCAAAGAAAAAAGTTGCGTTCCTTTTACCCTGGAATCTGTCCGTCATCCAGACCCGTTCACGTGGAAAAACGCTGCTGTTAGAGGCAACATAGTGACCCCGCACAGCCCCCACAGGTTATTTGTCATGCTGTCGAAACTGTTCAAGAGTCGCCTCAGATTCGACGCCCCCGACCCCAGCGTCCGCTATGAAGCCCTGCGTCGTCTGCCCGCTGCAGAAGTTGCAACCCTGCAGGAGGAGCTGGTGGAACTGGCGCGCACCGACAAGGACCAGCGGGTGCGGGAACTAGCGCTGACCAAGCTGCCGGATTTACAGCTGCTGGCCCGGCTGACCGAGGATGCGGATACGAACCTGGCGCTGAGCGCTGCCC